>DASXUF010000030.1 GCA_036504975.1 Candidatus Binatia bacterium
TATGGGATCTCCACTGGGTGAAAGAGCTGGATGACGAAGGCTTCATCGATGGTTTGATAACGCAGATGAGACACTGACGGAACTTCGTAATCCTATGCCTGAAAGTTTTCGCGGCCCGCGCAAATTTTTCAACGGTCCCGAACTCTGGGACGGGGGGATTTACTCGCGCCAAGACGCCAAGAACGCAAAGTTAAAAGAAATTTTTCTTGGCGGCCTTTGCGCCTTTGCGCGAGATATTCCCATTTGGTTGAGGCTTTGCCGCGCTATGCTCTTCGTCGTGAAAAATATCTCTTTCAATGTTGCGCTCGCATTGTTGCTTGCCCTGGTTTCTGCAGGTCGGGCAATCCCGCAGGAGAAAAAGCTCGAAGGCCTCAACGTCGCTTATACATCGGCCACTGCAACGCGGGCTCCGCTTTGGATTGCGAAGGAAACCGGTCTGTTTGAAAAATATGGACTCGACGCCAAGCTCATTTACATCCGGGCGGGCAGCCCATCGATCAGCGCTCTCATTTCGGGCGACGTGCATTTGAGTTCCGATCCGGCCTCCGCCGCGGCCATCGCGGCCGCGCGCGGCGCCCCCGTCGTCGTCATCGGCACTTATGGTTTGGCGAGCTATCGGCTGGTGGCCCATCCCTCGATCGCGTCCCTACAACAGCTGAAGGGCAAGACCATCGGCAGCGTTCGTCCGGGCAGCGGGCCGGATGCGCTACTCTACCGCTTCCTTCCGAAGCTCGGCCTGGTTCCCGGGCGCGACGTGACGATCCTTCCGACCGGCATTTCGGAATCCAACAAGAGAATCCAAGGAATGCTCCAAGGCAACTTCGACGCCACTCTGGCAAGCTGGGATAACATCGTTCAAATGGAAATCCTGGGGCAAAAAATCAACGTTCTCGCCGACCCCGCTGAGTTTGGCGTTCGCACCACGGTGAGCGATCTTACCTCCACGCGGCAGGTCTTGAAGGAGCGCCGAGCGGCCGTGAAGGGATTTCTGCGGGCTTTTGTCGAGGCCGGGTGGATGGGACGCCGGGACAAAGAGCTGGCGTTTCGCATTTTTCGAAAATATCTCCGAGTTGAAGATCCCAAATTGTTGGACTCCATGCATAAGAACTACCTGGGGCCGGGAAATCCGTTGAAGCCTTATCCCTTGGAAGAGGCGCTGGAAGCTGATATCGAGTACCTCAGCAAAACGCTCGTCCCCGAACTCAAGGGGAAAAGCGCCGCCGACTTCATCGACGCCGGCCTCCTCCGAGAGCTCGAAAAAGAAAATTTCTTCGCCCGTCTGGAGCAGCGATGAAAAATCTATTGTCCTGTCTAAGGAGTTCAATGAATAGTTTACGCCCTTCTGTACCCCCCTTTGGCAAAGGGGGGCAAGGGGGGATTTCGAGAGCGCTGGCAGATAAAATCCCCCTTAGTCCCCCTTTTTCAAAGGGGGATTTTCATAACTTCAGCCGCACTCGCGATTATTATAAGGAGTAGACCGATGGGAGAAATTCTCGGCATCGGGATGACCCATGCGCCGCACCTTCAGTTTACCGACGAGAGCATGGCCAATGTTCTCAAGCGCCTGCTCAAAAGCGAGCGCACGCCCGCCGAGATGAAGGATGCAAAGAACTGGCCCGCGGGGATGCGCGCGGAGTGGGGCAGCGATGAGGGACTCACGGCCGCGCGCAGCCATCGCGCGGCTCTGCTCGAGGGCGTGCGCGCCGCGCGCGCGGCGCTCGACGCCTTCAAACCCGATTTCGTTTTAATCTGGGGCGATGACCAGTACGAAAACTTTCGCGAGGATTTGGTGCCGCCCTTCTGCGTCTACGCTCTCGATGAAGTGGACTGCGCGCTCTTTAAGGGGAGCGACGGTCTCGGCGCCAGCGCGAACGTCTGGAACGAGCCGGCGGACAAAGTCGTGAAAGTCAAAGGGCACCGGGAGGCGGCCAATCTTCTCGCGCGGAAGTTGCTCGCGAGCGGGTTTGACGTGGCGTGGTCCTATCGATTGCGCCACGCCGAGGGGCTGAGCCACGCATTCGCGCGCACGCTTCTCTACTTGGACTACGATCGCAAGGGTTTTGCCTATCCCGTTATCCCTTTCCACGTGAACTGCTACGGCAGCGATTTGAGGATCAAAGGAGAATCTATCGAGGGCCGGCCGCCGCCGTCGCCGCTGCCGTGGCGTTGCTACGACCTGGGGAAACAAGTTGCACACATCATGGAGGAAAGCCCGTGGCGCGCAGCGCTGGTCGGCTCGTCGAGCTGGTCGCACGGGACGCTCACGGCGAAGCATCACTTCCTCTACCCGGACGTGGAGGTGGACCGGCAGCGCTTTTCGGAGCTCAAGTCCGGGGAGTTACGGAAGTGGCGCGATTTGGACCATGATCAAATGCGCTCCTCGGGGCAGCACGAGATGCTGAACTGGATCTGTCTTGCGGGCGCTATGGAAGGGCGCAAGGCTTCGCTCGAACTTTTTGTCGAGTCTTACATTTTCAACTCGGATAAGGCTACGGTCTTATTTCCCCCCGGGGTGCAATAGCGGCCCTCACCCCTTCCCTCTCCCGCTCGCGGGAGAGGGTGAGGGAGAGGGCAAACTTGCGAAAGCAGCCTGGTAGAGAGAGATGGCAAAGCTCGTAGAGATCATCGGCATCACGCACAGCCCGAATTTGCCGGGGATGATCCTGGAGCCCAATCCCGAGCCGGCGATCGTTCAGGCGGCCGAGGACTACGAGTCGATGAAAAAAAGAATGGCCGGCTTGAGGCCCGATCTGCTGCTCGTGATCGCAAGCGATCATCTGAACCAGTTCTTCATGGACAACATGCCGCCGTTTCTGATTGGCAAAGCGCCAAGGGCCGAAGGGCCGTTTGCGCATGAGATGCGCACGTTCGGCATAGCGCCCTATCGCGCTGAGATCGACGTCGACGTGGCAAAGGGTCTGCTGCAGTCGGGGTCGAAGCTGGGCGTAGACTTCGCCTTTTCGGACGAGTTTCGGCTGGATCATGCCTTTACCGTGCCGCTCAATTTTATCCGGCCGGAAATGGATTTGCCCATCGTCCCCATCTTTACCAATGTCATGGCGCCGCCCATTCCGCCGGCGCGCCGTTTTTACGAAGTCGGCAAGGCGATACGGAGGATGATCGAGGAGCTGCCCGCGGATAAGCGCGTGGCCGTGGTGTCGAGCGGTCATCTCGCGATCGAGATCGGCGGACCGAAGGAAGGGCGTTCCTCTTCGGACCCGGAGTTCGATCGGCGGATGATGGATCTGATCGGCAGGGGAGATGTCGAGACCGTCATTGAGGAAGCAACCTGGGATCGAATGATGGCGGCCGGAAACGTGACTCCCGGTTTCTCTAATTTCGTATTGCTGATGGGACTGGCTGATGGGAAAGCGCCCAACGCTTCGGGAGTGCGCTTCCCGAAATCCAAAGGATCGGTTCCGTATATGGCCTGGGATATTGAAACGGGAGTGCTACCGTGAGCCGATACCAGGTGGACAAGGTGATGCGCGAGGTTATCCTGGACGAGAAGGCCTTGAGCGCCTTTAGAGCGGACGGAACGAAGTTTCTCGAAGGCCGCGACCTGACAGAAGAAGAAAGAGCGGCGTTGATCGACGTCGATTACGCCGCGCTCTACCGGCTTGGAGCTCATCCTTTTCTTCTCAACGGCTTTACGCCGCGGGCGTGGAAGGGCGACAAAGCGGCCTTGCGCGCCGAGTACAGAAAAAAGATCGCGCCGTTCGGCTATCCGGACTTCTCCACGTAGCGCGGTGTCTCAAACTTCGTAATACTATGCTTAATAGTTTTCGCGGCTTGCGCAAATTTTCTTGGCACCGATCCTAAGTTGCGGAATCGACAAGAAAATACGATCTCACCACGAAGGACACGAAGGAAGAAACGAAGGGAGAAGGCATCTCGCGCAAAGACGCAAAGTCCGCCAACGCTCCTCAAATCCCCCTGTTTCCCCCTTTGTCAAAGGGGGATGAAAGGGGGATTTCTGAATTTCTTTGCGTGCTTGGCGTCTTGGCGCGATGACTTAAACTTCGTGCTCTTCGGAGCGCCTTCGTGGTGAAATGTTTGTTTCTACTTTGGTTGCGGCGTAGCTGCGCTGTGCTCTTCGTGGTGAGAGGATTTTAACCACGAAGGACACGAAGGTCGCGAAGGAAGACAACACGGCTCGCGCAAAGGCGCAAAGTGCGCCAAGGGAGACGGTCAATAATCCGGCCTGGCAATTTTTGAAAGGTAAGAAGAGGATTTCATGGCACAGAAAAAAAATCCAACGATAGCAGATCTGAAGCGACGCCTGATAGACGCGATCAGAGTCCTCAGCGCGGAGGGCGTCCTGGACGGGTCCGGCCACTTGAGCGTAAAGATTCCTGGAACGGAAACCTTTCTCATCAATCCGAGATACGCGGGGATCCTCGCCGATCCCGCGGACCTCTGCGCCGTCGATTTTTCTGGAAAGAGAATTGCAGGGAAGGAACCGATCCCCCTGGAGACCCCCATCCACAGCGTCATTTACCGGACGCGTTCCGATGTCGGAAGCGTTCTCCACTGCCACCCTCGATTTGGCATACTCATGGGACTGCAGGAGTCCGGTCTGATCCCTTTCAATCGTGACGCCAGGATGTTCGCCGACGGAGTTCCGGTTTTTCCGGACAGCGCCGGCATTCGTACGGACAAGCTTGCGTCGCAGATGGTGGAAGCGATGGGCGATCACTACGCCGTGTTTCTCAAAGGCCACGGCATCGTCGTTTCAGAGCGGACGATCGAGGGCACGGCGGTCTCCGCGATCCGGTTGGAGAGAGCGGCGCGCGATCAACTCTTGCTCGCGTCGTTCAGCCCGCCCCGGCCTCTGACGGATGGGGCCAGAGGCAGGATCCGATCTCGAATGGATCATCCCTATCGGATATGGCCGTACCTTTTATACCAGCACGGGATTAGATCAAAGAAAGAGGCGAAGCGACTCACCCGCTCGATGATGAAGAATATCTGGCCGGACGAAGTGCCATAAAAGCCCACCGCCGTTCGCTTGGTCAATCTGGTGCGACCACCATAAACGAGCAGTGATCGTAGGCCGGCAAAAGGCAAAACGGAATGACAACTGAGATTTGTTCGCCTGGGATTGTGTGCCTTGACACGATAACCGGCTGCGCATATAGACTCTCGGTCTAAATAGTGATTGATCATGATGGGATTTGATAAATGAAGATCGAGGGACGTTTCATGTTTCCGGCCGCTGCGCAGGAGGTGTGGAACTTGTTGACTGATCCGCAGTCGCTTCAAGCATGCACGCCGGGCTGTAAGAAGTTGACTGAAGTGGGCGCCGACGAATTCGCGGCCACGATGGAAATCGGCGTCGGCCCCATCAAGGGGACGTTCGGCGGCAAGATTTCGCTGCGCGAAAAAAATCCACCCTTGAGCTACAAGCTCGTTGTCGAGGGCTCCGGCGCCGCCGGGTTTGTGCGCGGCGAGGGGACGCTCACGCTGGACGAAGCCGAAGGCGACAAGACGGCCGTTCTCGTGAGCGGCGACGCGCAGGTAGGAGGTCTCATCGCCGGCGTCGGCCAGCGTCTGCTTGAGGGAGTGTCGAAGCAAATGATGGGGCAATTTTTTCGTTGCCTGCAGAGTCAGCTTGCGACACGAATCGCAAAATCCAGTGGCTGATCGTCATAACAGAGGAGGATTTTATGCCGCTTGAAAAGGTGCGCATTCCGCGCGGCGCCACGACCTTTGCAGGCGTCCTGGCCGTGCCAGAGGGTCGAGGGCCATTTCCGGGGATCATCATGATCCCGACAATCAAGGCTCTGGATGAGTTTGCCGCCGACGTCGTCGAGCGGCTTGCCGCGGAGGGCTTCGTAGCGTTGGGAGTGGATATCTTCGATCATCCCGGGATTCCGGAAGATCCTTTCAAAAGGCCGGGGTGCCAACCTGATGAGCAAGTGCTGGGAGATTTAGACGCGGCTTTGGCCATGCTGCGAAGCCATCCGCTGGTCGGCGATCAACCGGTCTTTGCGTGGGGCTATTGCATCGGCGGCCGCTTCGCTCTCCTCTGGCCGACCTATCAAGCAGAGTTGGCCGGCGCGGCTTCCTTTCATGGATTTCCTACCAACGACACGAGGAATCCCAACACGCCCACTCAGCCGCTGGACCGCGCATCGCATCTGCAGACGCCGGTGATCGCCTGCTTCGGCGAGGCGGACCGTCTCGTGCCGATGAAGGACGTGCATGATTACCGGAAAGAGCTGGAGGCGCAGGGAAAAATATTTGAGGTTCACACCTACCCCGGCGCCGATCACGGCTGGACAAACGCGAAAGGCCCCGCGTATCGTAAGGAAGCTGCCGACGATTGCTGGAGTCGCGCTCTGGAATTCTTGCGCCGCCACGCAACGACGAAAACCAGGGCGGCCTCGGCTGGAGGCAGGTAAAGAACCAGCCAAACATATTTCAAATTCTCCGTTGGATTTTGGATTTACAGAACGCAAAAAAGATGACTCGCGCAAAGACGCAAAGCACGCCAAGGTTTCTCAAATCCCCCTCTTTCCCCCTTTGTCAAAGGGGGATGAAAGGGGGATTTTTTTGCGGTCTTGGCGTCTTGGCGGGATAAATTGTGTTGAAGCCCTTTTGTTCAAGATTTGTGGTGGGACAGAGCACCAACATACAAGTGGCACAGAGCGATCTATGAAACCGCCCCGATTTGATTATTACGATCCTAGAACCCTGCAAGAGGCGCTGGAGATTCTTGACGCGCACCAGGGCGACGGCAAGGTTCTCGCCGGCGGGCAGAGCCTGATGCCGCTGTTGAACATGCGTTTGGCGCGGCCAAAGGTCGTCGTCGATATCAATCGGATCCAAGCTCTGAGCTATATCCGTCCGATGGAAAGCGGCGTCGCGATCGGCGCGAATGCGCGCCAGCGCGCCCTGCAACAAGAAAATCTTATCGCCGAGCGCCTGCCGCTGCTGCGCGAGGCGGCGTATTACATCGCGCACCCGCAGATTCGCAGCCGCGGAACCATCTGCGGCAGCCTCGCGCACGCCGACCCGGCGGCCGAGCTGCCGGCTCTGGCGATGGCGCTCGATGCGGAGCTGGTGGCCACCGGGCTCAGAGGAGCGCGAACCATCCCGAGCGACTCCTTCTTTCTAAGTTTCTTTACGACAGACTTGCAGCCCAACGAAATTCTCACCGAGGTGCGCTTTCCCGCGCCGCCCAAGGATATGGCCTGGTCGATTCTTGAAGTGAGCCGGCGTCATGGCGACTTCGCGCTCGTTGGGATCGTTGCCGGGTTGGCCGTGGACCAGGAGCGGCAGGCGGTGACCGACGCTCGTCTGATTTACTTCGGCGTCGGTCCGACTCCCATCAGGGTTAAACAGGCCGAAAGAGCGCTTATCGGGCAGCGTCCGGCAGAGGCGGCATGGGACGCCGCCGCGCGAGTCGCCGGCCAAGGGATCGATCCCAGCAACGATATTCATGCCACGGAGGAATATCGCCGCGCTGTCGCCGCGACGCTGACCAAACGCGCGCTCCGCGCCGCGCTCGGGAAGTTAAAAGATCTGAATGCTTCGACGGGCTCAGCATGAACGGGAAACTATCCATGTTTTCAAGAAGTAATCCGTTGACTCATCCGTTCGTCCTGATCCCTCGACAGGCTCGGGACTAAAGGCTGTCGAGGGAGCCTGTCCTGAGGCCCCTCGAAGGATCGAAGGATGAACGGAGTTAGAGGTCACTAATGGCAACGAGTCGAACAGTCAAAGTGCGCGTCAACGGCGTGGATCATGAAGCAACCGTGGAAGCGCGTAAAACCCTGGTGGACTTTCTGCGCGAGGACCTCGGTCTTACGGGCACAAACGTGGGATGCGAGCACGGCGTGTGCGGCGCCTGCACGATACTGATGAATGGAGAAACCGTGCGCTCCTGCATCATGCTTGCGGTCCAGGCCGACGGCGCCGAGCTGATGACCGTGGAAGGTCTGGCGCAGCCCGGCGGCGAGCTGCATCCGATTCAAGAATCGTTCCGGGACAAGCACGGGCTCCAATGCGGCTTTTGCACGCCGGGATTTCTCATGACCACCTATGAACTTCTCAGCAAACACCCGCACGCGGACGAGGAAGAGATCAAGGAGTGGCTCTCGGGAAATCTCTGCCGATGCACCGGCTACCAGGACATACTGGAGTCAGTTAAATTGGCGGCCACTCGGCTACGTAATCCCTAGCGAGGTAAGTCTGTGGCAGCGGCCGAGCCCAAACTTCCCGAGCAACTTCCCGTCACCCAACCCCGCCACGTGGGTAAAGACAGCCCGCGCATGGAGGATCCCCTGATGGTCACGGGGAAGGTCGAGTACGGCAATGACATCCGGGCTCCGGGCATGCTGCACGCCGCCATTCTCAGAAGCCCGCACGCGCACGCTTTGATTAAATCCATCGATGCGTCCCGCGCCGAAAAACTTCCCGGCGTGGCCGCCGTGCTGACCGGTAAAGAGGTTAAGAGTTGGTCGCGTCCCGTGTTCGGCGTCCCCGAGGGCTGGACGGGATACGCACTGGCGGTAGAAAAAACCCATTGGGTGGGGGAGCCCGTGGCGGTGATTGCGGCCACCGACCGCTACATTGCGGAAGACGCGCTCGAACTGATCGAAGTCGAATACGAACCCTTGGAGACGGTGGCCGATGCGCTCAAAGCAGTGACGGGAGAAGGACCGTATGTCCTGGAAGGCAAACAGAGCAACGTCGCCTATGATCGTAAATTTTCCTTCGGCGATGTGCCAGGCTCTTTCGCCGCCGCGGACGTGATCGTGCGCGAGCGCTTTCGCTGGCATCGCAGCAGCGGCAATCCGATCGAAACTTGTGTTTGCATCGCGGACTGGAATCCGGTTACCGGGATGCTGACCTTGCGCGGCAGCCACCGCTCGCCTCACCTCATCCTGCCGGCGCTGGTGATTTCCCTGGGAGTTTCCTCGCAGCAAGTGCGCATCATCCAATCGCCGTTGGGCGGCAGCTTCGGGGTCAAGACCTTCGCGCGCTACGTGATCCTCATCTCGCTGATGGCGAAAAAGCTCAAAGGCCGTGCGGTCAAATGGACCGAGGACCGCATCGAGCACCTCATCGGCAGCAGCACGCACGCGTGGGACCGCCACTACGAATGCGCGCTGGCGCTGAAACAGGACGGCACCGTCACCGGGATGAAAATGGAACTCATCGACGATCTCGGCGCTTTCTCCGAGTGGCTCGCGATCGGGATGCTCTTAAAGCCGCTGCTCTGCCTCGGGAGCTGCTATCGCATCCCCAACGTCGAATATGCGTGTAAGGGCCTGGTGACGAACAAAACACCGCAAGGACCGCTCAGGGCCTTCGGGCTGCCGCCGCACTTCTGGGTCCTCGAACAACTTCTCGACGTGGCCGCCAAGAAGCTGGGGCTGGAGCGAAACGAAATTCGCCGGCGCAATTTCATCAAGAAAGAAGAGTTTCCGTACGTTTCGCCTTCCGGCAACGTGTATGATAGCGGCGATTACGAAGGCAGCCTCAAGTTGCTGTTGGAAAAATCCGGCTACGATCGACTTCTTAAAGAACAAGAAAAAGCGCGGTCTGAGGGGCGGCTGGTCGGCTTGGGCGTCGTGAGCAGCATCGAACCCGGCTTAACCGGCCCGCCGATGCTGGCCTTGGCCGCGCCGCGCATTTTCAGCCGGACGTCGTCGCCGGAGGGAATTCTCGTCCGCATCGACGGCTTCGGAAAGCTGATCGCAGAGCTCGGTTTCCCGCCGGGAGGGCAGAGCCAACACAGCTTCGTGCGCCAGATTCTGGCGGACTACTTCGGCGTCGAACTGGAAGACGTTCAAGTCATCACCGTGGACAGCCTGAGCATGCAACCGAGCACCGGACCGATCTCCAGCTCGATGGCGATCGCGCTCACCGGCGCCGTGCTCGGCGCCGCGGCGCGCTTAGCCGACAAATTGAAGCGAGTGGCGGCGGTGATGCTGGAAGCGCGCGCGGACGATATCGAGCTTCTCGACGGCCAGTTCCGCGTGCGCGGCGTGCCGGGAAAAACATTGGCGGCGGCGCAGGTCTCGCAGTTCATGATGGCGCGGCCCGATTTGCTGCCGGAAGGAATCGACGGAAATCCCGAGGCGACTTATGTTTGGAACCCGCCGGATCGCACCATTCCCGACGAACGGGGTTTCGGTCGCTATAGTGTCACCGCGGCGGGAGCCCAACATCTCTGCATGGTGGAAGTGGACCGCGCGACGGGGCAGGTCAAAATCCTCAAGTACGTTATGGTCGATGACTGCGGCGTGCGCCTCAATCCCAGCGTCGTGCGCGGCATGCTGATGGGCGGAATGGCGCACGGCGTGGGCGCCGCGCTGCTCGAAGAATACGTCTATGACGAGAACGGGCAGATGCTGACCTCTTCCTATATGGATTATCTCTTGCCGACGATTATGGAGGTGCCGGCGGCCGAGGAGCACGAGATGTGCACGCCGTCGCCGATCGCGCCGCTTGGAGTCAAAGGCGTAGGCGAAGGGGCTCTGCACACGACGCCCGCGGCGGTGTTGTGCGCGGTGAATGACGCGCTGGAACCGCTCGGGATCAGAATCACGGAGGCGCCCATGTCGCCGCTGAGAGTGTGGAAGGCGCTGCAGGGGGCGAGCCGGTAAGAAAGACGTGTGAACGCGAGAACCTATTGATACACACCATGCTTCGACAAGCTCAGCATGAACGGAAAAAATTGATTGCGCCATTCATGATGCCGTTCGCCCTGAGCGTCGTCGAAGGGTGAACGGCATGAGCAAGAGAGAACCGCGAAATTTAAGCGAGCTGCCGTTAACCCAGCCCCGCTACCTGGGCAAGGACACGGCCCGCATCGAGGACGCCGCGCTCCTCACGGGGAGGGCGGAGTTTGGGGATAATTTGGCGTTTCCCGGCATGCTGTTCGCGGCGATTTTGCGCAGCCCTCATGCCCACGCCCGCATCAAGCGCATCGACACCTCGAAGGCACAAAAGCTCCAAGGCGTCGTCGCGGTCGTTACCGGGGAGGATGCCAAAGCGTGGTCCGAGCCCGTTCCGGGTTTCCCCATCGGCTGGGCGGGCCACTGTCTCGCGGTGGACAAGGCGACGTTTGTCGGCGATCCCGTCGCCGCGGTCGCCGCGACGAGCCGTTATATCGCGGAAGACGCGCTCGAACTGATCGAGGTCGAATACGAAATCCTCAAGCCGGTCACAGATCCGCGCAAAGCGCTCGACGCGGACAGTCCCATCATCTGGGAGCACCACGGCACCAACCTGATTTACCATCGTCTCTTCACCTTCGGCGCCGTCGATCACGCGTTTGCCGAGGCGCACGTCGTGGTCAAGGACGATTTTCGTTGGACGCGGGCCAGCGGGAACCCGATCGAGACGTGCAACTGCATCGTCGAGTGGCGTCCCGATCAGTCGTTGAATGCCTGGGGCGGCTTTCAGGGCACCGGATTTTACGTCGCATCGGTCGCCCGCGGCCTGCGGCTGCCGGCGCACAAAATCCGCATCAAGCCATTGCCTCACGGGGGCTCCTTCGGCACGAAGATTTTTCCCCACGCGATCATCCGGATCGCCTTGCTTTCCCGTAAGGCCGGAGGACGGCACGTGAAGTGGATAGAGGATCGGATCGAGCACCTGGTGAGCAGTTACACGCACGGCCCGGACCGCTATTACTCGGCGGAAATGGCGCTGACGCGCGACGGGGAGATCACGGGATTTCGCGTGAAAGTGCTCGACGATCTGGGCGCCCATGCCGTATCCGTCGCCATCGGCAAGGCCCTGAAGCCTCTGTCGGCGTTTACCGGGCCTTACCGCATACGTAACGCCCAGTACGATCTCACTGTGGTGGCGACCAACAAGTGCCCGCAGGGTTCCTATCGCGGCTGGGGCGTGCCGTCTCACAACTTGGCTATGGAGCATTGCGTCGATCTCGCGGCGCGCAAGCTCGGCCTCGACCCGGTGGAAATTCGGCGGCGCAATTTGCTCCGTCCCGACCAGTTTCCCTACGAGGCCCCTAACGGCGCTAGATACGATAGCGGCGACTACCAACGCACGATGGACATGGCGCTCGAGCTGGCGGGTTATCCAACCTTGCGCGAAGAACAAGCGCGGGCCCGCGCCGACGGACGATTGGTGGGGATCGGCGTCTGCACGGGCGTTGAGCTAAGCGCCGTGGCCATGAGCATGTTTACCTTGCTCGGCCCCGGCGCGCCGTTCGGCACCTCGATGCCCGAGAGCGCCCGCGTGCGGATCGATGCCAGCGGCAAGATCATCGGCGAAGTTACTTTTCCTTGGGAAGGGCAAGGCCAGCATACTTTCGCGACCAACCTGCTGGCCGATTACTTCGGCGTCGACCGCGACGACGTCGAGGTGATCGCGGTGGACAGCCTGTCGGCCGGGCCGGGAACGGGGCCCATCGGGAGTCGCCAAGCCGTCATGCTCTCCGGCGCCATCCTGGGCGCGGCCGACAGGATCGCGGAAAAGCTGCGCAAGGTGGCCGGCGTGATTTTGGAAGCGAACGCGGACGATATCGAGCTCATCAACGGCCAACTGAGAGTCAAGGGCTCTCCCGAGAAAGCTTTGCCGCTTCAGAAAGTGATTACGGTCATGCTCACCCGTTCCGATCTGCTGCCCGAAGGCGTCGACGGCAACCCCGAGGCGAGCTACACCTACAATCCGCCGGACCGCAAGCTGCCGGACCCGGAGGGTCGCGCGAGCTTCGACCTCACGGCCGCGAACAACACCCACGTGGTCATGGTCGAAGTGGATCGAGAGACCGGACAGGTGCAGGTGCTCAAGTATGTCATCGCCGATGACTGCGGCGTCAGATTGAATCCGGCAATCGTCGAAGGTATGATCCAGGGCGCCGTGGCTCAAGGGATGGGCCAAACGCTGCTCGAGGAACACGTCTATGATGAAAACGGCCAGTACCTTACCTCCACGTTCATGGACTACTTGCTGCCGACGATTTGGGAAGTGCCCATGACCGAGAGGACGTACACGGAGACCCCATCCCCGTTTTCTCCCATGGGAGTCAAAGGCGCAGGAGAGAGCGCCGTGCTGGCGACGCCGGCCGCCTTGTTAAGCGCCATCAATGACGCTCTCTTCCCTCTGGGCGTTCGCTGCACCACCGTTCCCGCATCCCCATTACGACTCTGGCAGCTGATCCAAACCGCGCAGAAACCCTAGCTACGACATACCATTCGAAGATTAATCCCCGAGGAGGAAACAGCATGAAGGTTTTCACGTTTGATTTTGTTCCTTACGGTAAAGATCTGACCGGCCGCTTGAAATATCCCGTCGGCAGGGAAAATTTTGAGTCCGAGGTTGCCGCCAAGACTTACGAGAACCACGTCGAACAGTTCCAACTCATGGAAGAAGTCGGCTTCGACGGTGTCTGTCTGAACGAGCATCACGGCAGCCCGTACAGCCTGGACAACTCGCCCAATCTGTTTTTGGCGTATGTTGCCGCCAAGACGAAACGAATCAAGCTCGCCATGGCCGGCAATCTGCTGCCGCTCCACGGCCATCCGTTGCGCGTGGCCGAGGAACTCGCGATGCTCGATAACCTTACGCGCGGCCGCATCATCGCCGGATTCGTGCGCGGCATTCCGCGCGAGTACCTCGCGCTCGGCATCCCCATAAGAGAGGGCCGGCCGCGCTTTGAAGAAGCCCTCGACGTGATTATCAAGGCCTGGACCAACGACCTGCTCAATCACGACGGCCAGTTCTACCATTACAAAGACGTGGACATGTGGCCGCGGCCTTACCAGAGTCCGCACCCTCCCATCTGGGTGGGCGCCATCGGTCCGGAGCCGACGCGCAACGTGGCCAAACGGCCGGGAGTAACGCTGTGCTCTACTTTCCAGCCGACGGCCGGGATCAAGAAACAGCTCCAGGTGTTCCGCGAGGCGTGCGCCGAGTTCGGCCGTCCGTGCACGGCGAACGACGTCCTGCTCGCGCGCCACGTATTCGTCGCCGAAAGCCAGAAAGAGGCGGAGAAGCTATGTAAGAAGCACTTTGAGTACTATTTCCAAAACCTCCTAGGGGAGATCAATAACGCGGCCATCAAAAGAATACTCGATATGAACCCCGAGATGACCTTTGAACAGGTCAAGACCCCTTATCCTTTCGATGTCACGCCGATGGAAAAAATGCGCGACGACGGCTTCGTGTTGGTCGGAACCCCCGACCGGGTGTACCAAGATTTGCTGGGGCAGTACGAAGAGCTGGGCGGCTTCGGCACCTTCATGGCGATCGTGCGCATGGGCGCGATGCCGCAGGAGATGGTTCTCAATAACGTCCGTCTGTTCGGCAAAGAGGTGATTCCGCGGCTGCATGCGGTAGGTTAAGTAATCCCTCACCCTAACCCTCTCCCTGAGGGAGAGGGAATGGGTGAGGGGAGGCAACGAAGAAAAAAAGCGCAGGAGGAAAGATCATGGCTAACGTCGCTGAAAAGTTTGTTCAGGCGGGTGACTATCGCACGCACTATTGGGAAGCGGGACAAGGCGAGACGGTTTTGATGCTCCACTCCGCCGATCCAGGAGCAGGAGGCTGGCTGGAGTTTCGGGAAAATATCGAACCGTTGAGCCGACACTTCAAAGTGCTCGCCCCGGACATCATTGGATTTGGAAAAACCGATTCGCCCACGAGAGACCTAAGACACCCGGCCTATGTGGAACACATGGTGCAATTTCTCGATGCGGTCGGAGTGAAAAAGACGCACTTGATCGGCAACTGCCGCGGCGGTCTGATCAGCATCTCGGTTGCGGCGGAACACCCGGACCGGGTGGGGCGCGTGATCCTCATCGGCAACGCCGGCGGCGGTATTCCACCTGAGTTGGAGCAGAAAGCTCTGGCGCCTTACGCCAATTACCAGGCGACACCGGAGAATCTGAAGGCGCATCTCGACCGGGCCTACTTCAACGCCGAACAATGCGCGCCCCCGGATATCTTCAATCAGTACCTGGAGTCGAGCGCGCGCCAATACGGGGCGTACGCAAAATTGGGCTGCTATCCGATGGATGTGCCGAATCTAAGACCGCTGCTGGCGAAGATGACCGTGCCCGTGCTGTTCGTCACGGGCAGAGAGAACAAGGTGCTGCCGATCGAGCAAGCGCTGGTCGCCTTCGGGATGACGCCGGGCGCCCGGTTTTATGCGATTTCCGGTTGCGGGCTGCACGCTCAGACGGAGCATCCGAAAGAGTTCAACCGCATCGCCCTCGAATTTCTCAAGGGAGAATTGAACTAGCATCCCTCACCCTAACCCTCTCCCTGAGGGAGAGGGAAGGGTGAGGGAAAACAATATGAAGCCGGCACCGTTCAGCTATTTTCGGCCTGCAAGCTTGGATGAGGCGCTGGGTCTGCTGAGAACTCATGGCGACGAGGCTAAGGCTCTGGCGGGCGGGCAGAGTCTCGTGCCGCTCATGAACTTCCGCCTGGCGCGACCCCGCTTTCTCGTCGACCTCAACCGGATCGAAGGGTTGAGCGAAATCCGAGTCCACGATCGCGGAGTGACCCTGGGCGCCATGGTCCGACAGCGCGAAGTCGAGCAGTCGCGATCGATCGCCGAGCGGCTGCCGATCTTATCCGAAGCGGTGGAGCTCGTAGGTCATCCCGCCATTCGCAATCGCGGCACCGTCGGCGGCAGCCTCGTGCACGCCGATCCCGCTGCGGAATTGCCGCTGCTGTCGATCGCATTGGGCGCAAGCTTCCATATCCAAAGCGTTCGGGAAAAGCGGTCGGTCGCCGCGAGCGACTTCTATCAAGGCTACCTGGCGACGGCCATCGCGCCGGATGAGCTGTTGATCGGCGTTGACCTTCCCCTGCCACCCCGAGGTGTCGGATGGTGCTTCACGGAGGTCGCGCGGCGGCACGGAGATTTTGCCATCGTCGCCGCCGCCGTCCTCCTGGGTTGCAACGATGATCGAAAGGTGAGCTTCGCGCGCGTCGCTCTCGGCGGAGTCGGTCCCGTCCCCGTTCGTATAGCCGAGGCCGAACAGATAATTTTGGGCCGGAAACCGGGCGCTGAACTCTATCGTCGGGCGGGCGATGCCGCGGCTCAAGCCGTGGATCCCCTGACCGATATCCACGCCTCTTCCGGCTATCGGCGCCAACTTGCGGGCGTGTTGGTGCGCCGCGCCCTCAACGTCGCCGAGAGGCGGGTTGGAGGCGGGCATTGAAACCATACAAATCTCCCCTAGCCCCTCTTTTTCAAAGAGGGGTAACGCTACGGGATCGTGAGGAATTAGGAACTGAGTGTAAGAAATTCCCCCTTTGGAAAAGGGGGATAAAGGGGGATTTTGTAGGTGCTCGGGCACAATGTGGCCGGATCGTTTGAGGGAGCTGAGTTTTTTGTCAGATCAAACTGAAAAAATCCCCATCGCTCTTGTTGTCAACGGCAGACGGCATCTCGCGACGGTCGAGCCGCGTCGCTCGCTTGTGGATTTTTTGCGCCATGATCTCGGATTGGTCGGAACGCACGTCGGCTGCGAGCACGGCGTGTGCGGCGCTTGCACCGTGATGCTCAACGGCCGCACGGTGCGTTCCTGTTTGCTCTTTGCCGCCCAGGCCGACGGCGAAGAAGTTCTCACGATTGAAGGGCTCGGAACGGATGAGGCGCTTCATCCGCTGCAGCAGGCGTTTCAGCGGCACCACGCGCTCCAGTGCGGCTTTTGCACTCCCGGAATGATCCTGGCGGCGCTCGAGCTTCTGCGCGACAACCCGGATCCGACGGACGAGGAAATACGCGCCGGCCTCGGCGGCAATCTCTGCATGTGCACGGGCTACGTCAATATCGTGCGCGCCGTGCGCGCCGCGGCGCGGGGCGAAAAGGTCAAATGATTTTTTTGATCGCGCCAAGACGCCAAGAACGCAAAGGTCCGAATGGTTTCTTTCTTGGCACCCCCTTCGACTTCGCTCAGGACATGCTTTGCGCCTTTGTGCGAGTCCACTCCGATTTGGTTGCGGCGCAGCCGCGGCGTGGCCTTCGTGGTGAATAAGTCTTTTGTGAATTAAACGACTCATATGGAAACCAAATGGGTCGGGCGACCCCTGGAGCGCGTAGAGGACCGCGCGCTCCTGACCCAAGGGGGTCATTTCATCGATGATCTTGCGCTGCCCGGTCTCGCCCACGCGGCCTACGTCAGGAGTCCTCACGCCCGCGCCCTGATCCGTCACATCGACGTTCGCCGCGCGCTCGCGCATCCGGGAGTCTACGCGGTTATCACCGGCGAAGAGGTGGCCCAGCTCACACGGCCCCAGCGGGGCCGGGTGCCGCTTCCCAACTCCCCCAAGGTTTATGCTTTGGCCTATCAGCAGGCGCGCTACGTCGGCGAGCCCGTCGTGGGCATCGCGGCGGTCGACCGGGCCAGCGCGGAGGATGCGGCCGATCTCGTGCAGGTTGAATACGATCCTTTGCCTCCGGTTGTGGACCCCGAAGAGGCTCTCAAACCTGGCGCTCCTTTAGTATTCGAAGAGGTCGGTTCCAACGTTCTCTGGCACAACACGTTTCCTTACGGCGACGTCGAAGGCGCGTTCGCGCAAGCGGACGTTGTGGTCAAAGAGCGCGTCGCGATTCACCGGTATTGCTCCACGCCGCTGGAAACGTTCGGCGTCATGGCGCGCTACGAAGCTGCGACGCAAACGTTCACCATCTGGGGCCATACGCAGCAGCCCGGCCAGGACCTCCATGTGCTCGCGGCCTCGTTCGGTATCTCGCCGGGTAATATTCGTCTGATCGTTCCGCCAATGGGCGGTTCGTTCGGCAATAAGGTGCGGCCGCTGTTTATCATTGCCGCCGCGCTGCTCGCGCGCAAGGCGGGCAGGCCGGTAAAGTGGATCGAAGATCGGCGCGAGAATCTTTTGGCGCTCGGCCATTCCGCGGACGGCATCATGGACATGACTGCGGCGGTCAAGTCCGACGGGACCGTCCTGGCCGTAAAATTTCGCAACGTTGAAAACGAGGGCGCCGGCATAGACTTCGCCGGACGGCATAACCTGCTCATGCTGAGCAACATCGTGAACTGTTACCGTTTCCGCGCGGTTTCTTACGAAGGCTATTCGGTTGTCACCAACCGCTGTCCGGTGGTCGCGAATCGCGGCATCGGCAAGCCCTTCATGTGTTTTGCCGTGGAAAGAATGATGGACGCCGTGGCGCGGTCGCTGAAGCTCGACCGAACCGAAATCCGCTTTCGGAATTTCATCCAACCGGATGAATTTCCGTATGACACTCCCTCAGGCCAGACCTATGACAGCGGCGATTATCCGGAGATGTTGAGGAAGGCGCTCGCCGTTGCGGATTACGAGGGGCTGCGGCGCGAGCAAGCCAAGGGCAGGGAGAGCGGTCGCCTGCTCGGAATCGGCATCGCCACGGCCGTTGAGCCCGGCGGCTCGAACTTAAGCTACGGAATGCTGATCTCAGGTCCCGCCCAGCTTCTTAGCGGTCAGGGCGAGGCGGCGCGCGTGCGCTTGGAAACCGACGGCACGGCTTCGGTTTTCACCGGCGGTCTCGACTCCGGCCAGGGCCATGCCACCGCGCTCGCGCAGATTGTCGCCGACGAGCTGGGCTTGGACGCAAGCCAGATCCGCGTATCGACGACGTTCGACACCGCGAGTCATCCCTATGTTTTGACTTCGGGAGTTTACTCCAACAAGTTCCATGGCCACGACACCGTCGCGGCGATCGGCGCCGCGCGCAAGGTGCGGGAAAAACTCTTAAAGCGCGCCGCCGTCCAACTCGAGGCCAGCGTCGAGGACCTGGAGCTCGGCGAGGGCCGTATTTGGGTCCGCGGCGCGCCGCAGAAGGGGCTGACCGTCGCCCAAGTGGCGAGCCGGGCTTACTGGAGCCTTGCGGACGAGCAGCCGGACGGAGAGCCCGGCCTCGAGGCCCTCCACTACTACAGCAACCCGCTGGCGAAGCGCCCGGATGAAAAGAACAGAGTCCGGGTGCAGCTCGGTTTTGCCAGCGCCGCTCACGTGGCGGTCGTAGAGGTAGATCCGGAAACGTTCGAGATCAAAGTGCTGCGCTACTTTGTCGTTCATGACTGCGGGCGCCAGATCAATCCGGCGATCGTCGAGGGGCAGGTCCATGGCGCCGCCGCCCACGGCATAGCTGCCGCGCTCCTGGAAGAATTTACCTACGACGAAAACGGCCAACTGCTCACGACCAGCTTTATGGATTATCTCAAGCCTACGGCGGCGGACCTGCCCGATATCGAAGGCGAGCGAATGGAAACGCCATCGCCTCTGACTCTGCTCGGAACGAAAGGAGTCGGCGAAGGAGGAGCGGTCGTGGCGCCGGCGGCGGTTGCCAGCGCCGTCGAAGATGCGCTGGCGCCGTTGGGAATTCACATCGCTCAGCTGCCGATTACCCCAAATCGATTGTGGGAGGTTGTCTCGAAACAACAAACGCGTTATGGACGTGCAGAACCGTGAGAGTTAATCACATAAGTTCGACCGTACACAGCGGCGACATCCCCCTTTGAAAAAGGGGGATCGAGGGGGATTTGTTTTTCCGGCGCGATCGAAATCCCCCTAACCCCCTTTTCCAAAGGGGGCACCGGAACAAGATGTTCGAAAAAATTCTGAGACACCACGCCCGAGGAGGAGGCAATAAGTATGGCGAGAACAATGGCCACGACAACGGACGCGTCGAGCGCGCCTTTCGGCTCCGACCTGCATAGTTTTTTGGCGCAGTACGAGCGGGCGTATCCCGATGAAGTGATTCACATCGAGGCGCCTCTCAGCGCGGAGTGGGAGATCACCGCGCTGGCCATGAAGCTGGAGAAAGCGCAGCGCTTCCCGGTTCTCGTCTGTCACAACGTCATCGTCGACGGCAAGCGCGCCGAGATGCCGCTGGTGACTTTTTTGATGGCCGGCCGCCAGCGCCTGGCTCGAGCCCTGGGAGCGGACGTGCGCAAGGCCGGGCTGGCCTGCTACGAGCGCGTCCAGGCGCGGCAGAAACCGATTACTGTATCGCGCGACGAGGCGCCGGTGAAACAGGTGGTGGAGAAAGGATCCGAGATCGATGTGCGCCGCTTTCCCGCCCCGCGCCATCACCGTATGGACCCCGGCCGCTACGTCACGGAAGGCCACTTTCTTACTTTCAACCGCAACACGGGTCGGGACAACTCCGCTATGCAGCGCGGCTGGTTGGCGGGCCGAGACGAGATTCGGGTGTGGCTCGCGCCCAACTCACACAACGCGCACAATCTGCGTTATTGCGAGGAAGCGGGAGAGGACACGCCGGCGGCTTACTGGGTCGGGCATCACCCGCTGGTGCTCTTGGGCGCTCAAACGCATGTCGGACCGGATGAGAGTCACTATGAGGCGGCGGGCGGGACTTTCGGCGCGCCGATGCGCCTGGTTCCATCGGAGACTCTGGGAGAAAAATTCTTAGTGCCGGCGGACGCGGAGGTGATTATCGAAGGCTATATGCCCAAAGGTCAGCGCAAGCCCGAGGGACCTTTTGGCGAATACACCCGCCATGTGGGACCGCAGCGCTGGTGTCCTCTGTTGAAGGTGACGGCGGTGACTTATCGGAAGGATGCTTATTGGGACGACGTGATGGTCGGTCACACGCATTGGCTCATCAGCTTGACCAAGGAGGGCGAAGTGTTCCGCGCGGTGCAGCAGGCCGTGCCCGGAGTCAAAGCGGTGCACGTGCCGATGTCGGGTTGCGGCGTTATGCATGTATACATTCAGATGCGCAAGACCGTGGAAGGACAGGGCAAGACCGCGGCCGTAGCGGCGTTGTCTTCGTATATCGGTCTCAAGCATGCGTTCGTATTCGACGAGGACGTCGACATCTTCGATGAGCGGGAAGTGCTTATGGCGTTGGCGACTCGCTTTCAGGCGGATCGCGGCTTGGTGACGTTGCCGGGAGTGACCGGATCGCCGCTCGATCCCAGCGCTCCCGAGCGGGACATAACGTGCAAGGCCGGCTTCGACTGCACCAAACCGTTGGGCAAGCCTTTCGCCGAGCGGCTGGCGCTCTCGGATGAAGTGCTGGCGCGCATCGATCCTTTGAAGATCATCGGCGAAAAGCGTTGGGGACAGATCCCGGTGGAACCATGGGGATGAGGGGGTTACACCAATCTCTGATTAGGAGGAGCGAAGATGCAAGGCACAATGAAAGCGGCACGCATCTACGGCTTTGAAAAAACCAGCAAGTCGCGCGATCTGCTGCGCGTCGATGAGGTGCCGATTCCCGATATCGAGTCCGGCGAGGTGCTGATCCGCGTGTTACGCGCCGGCCTCAACCATGGCGATTTGCACATGCGTGAGGACGCCGTTCAGTATACGTCCGAGGTCCCGACCATACCTTACCTCCCGATGATCATCGGACATGACGGACTGGGCGAAGTGGTCGAGGTGGGCCCGGACGTGAGCAACGTGCGGGTGGGCGACCGGGTCGTAGTCATGTGTTCCATCACGTGCGGCTTCTGCAAATTTTGCCGCTCCGATCGCCAGCATCTTTGTCTCTCGCACCGCGTCATGGGATTTATCGCCAAGTGGGGCGAGGCGGCCTCGAAACGAATACTGCGCTACAAAGAGGGCCTTTGGGCGGAATATTGCCGCGTGCCCGCCACCAACGTCGTCCCGCTTCGGCCGCAAGACGACATCAACGAGATGTGCAAGGTCTCACAAATGACCGTCGGGTATCGCGCTCTCAAACGGGCGCGCCTGCACAGCGGCGAGACCGTCATCGTCAACAGCGCTTCGGGCATCACGGGAATCGGCACCGTGCTGTCCGCGCTGGCCATGGGGGCGGCGCGCGTGATCGCGGTCGCCCGCAACCCGGTGAGGCTCGAACGAATTCGCGCCATCGATCCGAAGCGGGTGTCGACGGTCGCCCTGGCCAAAGGCGAATCGATCACGAAAACGGTAAAAGAGCTGACCGGCGGTCAAGGAGCGAGCGTGCTCGCCGATCTATCGCCGGCGGGAGTGCAGACCTTGGTCGAATGCATCCGCAACCTCGAGGGCGGCGGCCGTGTAGCGCTGATCGGCGCCAACCCCGAACCGCTCAACCTTCCCGTGAGGTATCTGATGATTCGGTCCATCGAGGTTTGCAGCGTGACCGGCCGCCATTACATAGATTTTCCGGAGCTGCTGGAGCTGGCGCGCCGCGGAGTCATCGATACGCGCCACGTCACCACGCGCTATTTTCCGGTAGAGGCGGTGAACGAGGCCATCGACTACATTGAAAAGCGCGGCGATGATGAGCCGCTCTGGCCCATGTACTCTGCGGATAAGTAGATTATGAATAGCGGGCTGCTGAAAAACACTTCGATCACCCTTCGACAGGCTCAGGGTGAACGGAAGGTGTTTGCAAACGATAGGGCTTTTTCCGTTCGTGCTGAGCTTGTCGAAGCATGAATCCTAATTTTCGGTGCTAGAGGAGCAATCGTGAGACGACAGCTGTTTATAATTATCCTCACGGCGATGTTGTTGCCCTCGCTTGCCGGTGAGGCGAATGCCGGAGTCGCATGGCAGGAAGAATGGGAGCGCATTCTCCAGGCGGCGAAAAAGGAAGGCAAGCTGGCGATGATCGGGCCGCCTGGGGCGGACCGGCGCGATGCGCTCACCGAAACGTTTCAGAAGAAGTTTGGGATCAGCATTGAATACCAAGCCGACCCGGGCGCCGGTCTTTCGCCGCGGCTGAACGCCGAGCGTAAGGCCGAACGGTATCTGTGGGACGTCGTGGTCGTGGGCACCACCACCGGTCTGGAGGTCCTGGTCGCTGGGCGGGTTTTGGATCCGCTCGAACCGGCTCTCATCTTGCCCGAAGTCAAAGACTTAAAACTTTGGCGCGGCGGGGCCCTGGAATTTCTCGACCCGGGGCGACAGCTTCTGGTGATGACCCCGTTTCAGCGCGGAACGCTTTTTCTCAATACCAACTCGGCCAACGCAAAGGAGTTCAAGTCTTATAAAGATCTTCTCGATCCTAAATGGAAGGGAAAAATCGTCGGCGACGATCCGCGCAAGTCAGGTCCAGGCCAGGCGACGTTTACCTTTTTTTATTTACATCCGGAGCTCGGGCCCGAGTTTATCCGGTCTCTCGGCGGCCAAGGGATTACCTTTCTCAAGGATTACGCCCAGGAAGTGAACATGGTCGGCCAGGGGCGCTTTCCGGTGGGCGTCGGTCTTTCCGACAGCCTCGCCGAAGAGCGAGCGAAACAGGGAGTGCCGATCGGCATTGTGGATCCTCGGCAGCTCAAGGAAGGCTCGGACATGAGTCCGGCATCCGGCGGCCTGTCGCTTTTCAATCGGGCGCCGCACCCCAACGCAAGCAAGATCTATATTAACTGGCTCCTCTCGAAAGAGGGCCAAACTATTTACGCGCGGGCCACGGGCTACATCAGCAACCGGCTCGACGTGTCCACCGATCACGCGGCTCCGTGGAGGGTGCCGCAAGCCGGATCGGTCAAAACGTACACGCAGGAAGCTATGGACGTGAAGAAGAAACTCTTGCCGTTGCTGTTTGAGATTTTCGGACAGTAGGACCGAAAGAATTCAGGCTCATGGATGCGCGCAAATTCCCCCTAGCCCCTCTTTTTCAAAGAGGGGTAATGCTGAAACGATTTCCCCCTTTGTAAAAGGGGGATAAAGGGGGATTTTAGTCCGGGGACGACAAAACCAAGATTAATAGGTAAGAGCACGGGAGTGGAACCTTGGTAGAGAAGATAGAAAAAACGAACCCTGCGGAGAACCCGCTGGAGGCCTTTGATCGCGAGATCGAGCAATACGCTCTGCAAGGCCATTGGAAGATGGAGCTGCCGGCGAATATGGAGCCGCGCTCGAGACTCAAGCCGATGCACTGGCGATGGAGTCTCGTTCGCGAGCAGTTGATGCGCGCCGGGAAGCTGATCGGAGTGAACGAAGCCGGACGCCGCACGATCCAGCTCCTGAACCCCGGCCTCTATCCTTTGAAGAGCACGACGCACACCTTGCAGATGTCGATCCAGTTGGTGCTGCCCGGAGAAGTCGCCACCGCGCACCGGCACACGATGGCCGCGATACGCTTCGTGGTGGAAGGAGGCGGCACGTTTACGACCGTGAACGGCGACAGCTTTCTGATGGAGCCGGGCGACCTGATTCTTACTCCCAACTGGACTTGGCACGACCACATCAACTCATCGGATGCTCCCATTATATGGATCGATGGGTTGGATGTGCCGTTCTCGCGGGCGATGGACACGATGTTCATCGAGGAGTACTCAGAACCGCGCCAGGCCGTGCAGCGGGTTCTCAAAACTTCCGAAGACAGCGCCCTGACGGCGCACGGCTCTCCCTGGTACTTCAAGTGGCGCGACGCCGAACGCACGCTCAGGCAAATGTTGGAGCGCTCGCCGGAGACGAACGACAGTCTCATTATGGATTATAAAAGCAGAGACGGCGGACCCACCTTGCCGACGGTCGGCTGCGGCGCGCAGATGCTCACCGGCGGCGAAAAAACAAAAGCGCGCCGCCAAATGTCCTGCGCCATTTACCACGTCGTCGGCGGCCGCGGGAAGACGCTGATCAATGACGTCGTCGTCGAATGGGCGAAGGGAGATTTCTTCGTCGTCCCGAACTGGAGCTGGCACCGGCATGAAAACGGCTCGAGCGACGAGGAGGCGTTCTTGTTTTTTTTATCCGATCGTCCGTTGCTCGAGCCCTTTGGATTGTACCGCGAGGAGCAGCACCGCTGAGCCGCAACCATGCTCAAATCTCCCCTGGCCCCTCTTTTTCAAAGAGGGGTATGCTATGGGACGCGAGGAATTAGGAGCTGCGTTTAAAGATTCCCCCTTTGAAAAAGGGGGACAAAGGGGGATTTCTTGCATGCCGCACCGCGACTTGAGAGAGTGGCTTGAAGATGTAAAGCGGCTCGGGGAGTTGAGAATCCTGCGCGGCGCGCACTGGGACATCGAGATCGGCGTGCTGGCCGAACACCTGATGCGCGGGCGCAATCAACCGGCGGTTTTGTTCGATGAAATCGTCGACCATCTGCCCGGCTACAGGCTTTTGGTGAACGATGTCGGCTCCAAAGAGCGCCTCGCTCTAACCCTTGGACTACCGGCCGGGCTCGACGAGAACGGCATCAAAGCGGCGTGGCGCCGCAACCGCAAAGAGCTTCAGCTCATTCCTCCCAAATACGTCAAAGACGGACCGTTGATGGAAAATATCTTGCGCGGCGAGACGATCGACATGGGTAAATTTCCCGCGCCGCGTTGGCACGAAAAAGACGGCGGCAGGTATCTGGGGACGGGCGACGCCGCCATCACCGCGGATCCGGATGACGGGACCGTCAATATGGGCGCCTATCGCGTGATGACTTTGGATCGCGATCGCGTCTTTCTGTATATTTCTCCGGGAAAAGACGGCCGCGTCCACCGGGATAAATATTTCGCCCGTAACCAGCCCATGCCCGCCGTCGTGGTCTTCGGCGCCGAGCCGCTCATCCACATGGCTGCCAGCACGTCGGTTCCGCAACACGTTTGCGAGCTCGATTACGCGGGCGGCCTCAAGGGCGAGCCGCTCGAAGTGATTCGCGGGCCGGTAACCGGCTTGCCGATCCCGGCGCACGCCGAGATTGCCATCGAAGGGTACGCCATGCCGGACGAGCGGCTCCCGGAAGGTCCTTTCGGTGAATGGACCGGCTATTACGCGAGCGGAGTGCGCGACGAGCCGGTTTTTCGCGTCAAGGCAGTCTATCACCGCAACGATCCGATCGTCCTGGGTTCGCCGCCGGTGAAGCCGCCCTCGGGCAAGGTCTATACGCAGGCGATCCTTCGCTCCGCGGCGATTGAAGAGGATCTGGCCAATGCGGGAGTTCCCGACGTGAAGGGCGTGTGGTGCCACGAGGCAAGCGCCGCCCGGATGTTTGTGGTCGTCGCGCTGCGGCAGCGCTACGCCGGGCACGCGAGACAGGCGGCTTGCATCGCCGCGCAGTGCCGCACGATCGCGTACCTGTCGCGCTACGTCGTGGTCGTGGATGACGACATCGATCCGATGGACCTGGAAGAGGTGATCTGGGCGATCAGCACGCGCAGCAATCCGGAAAAGGACATCGATATCATGCGGCAAACATGGAGCGGGCCGCTCGATCCGCTGATCTCGCCCGAGGACAAGAAGCGGAGGGAATATTTTTCCTCAAAGGCGATCATCGATGCCTGCCGGCCGTTTCCCTGGCGCAACGAGTTTCCCGAGGTGTCCGAGTCGAGCCCGGCGATGAAGGAGCAGGTGCTGACTAAATGGCGCAAATTCCTCGATGGGACTGCGTGAAAAATAACCGTTCACCCTTCGACGGCGCTCAGGGCGAACGGTTAAGGATCGGAGAGGCGTTTATTGGCCGTTCGTGCTGAGCCCTGTCGAAGCACGAGTGAACCTTTCACGCAGTTTGTCGCATAGGCGAAAGAGGGGGAGTTTTCATGAAAATAACTCTGTGTTGGCTACTGTTAGTTGTTACGCTGGTTGCGGGAGTCGATGTCTCCATCGGTCAGGAGTGGAATAAGGTTTTGGAAGCGGCCAAGAGAGAGGGCAAAGTCGCTGTGATCGGTCCGGTGGGCAACGACCGCCGGGATGTTTTGGTCGAGCCGTTCCAGAAGAAATACGGAATCTCCGTGGAATATTTCGCCGACCGCGGCGCCGGCATCGGCCCGCGCCTCACGGCCGAGCGGGCGGCGGGGCAGTATCTTTGGGACGTGGTCGTGACGGGAACCACGACGGGGCTGCTGGTCCTCCTGCCTCCGGGGATGCTCGATCCCATGGAGCCGGCGATCCTCTTGCCCGATGTGAAAGACCCCAAGCAATGGCGCGGCGGGGCGCTTGAATTTTCCGATACCGGGCGGCGTTTTCTGGTGATGACTCCCTCGCAGCGCGGCACGCTCTTCGTTAACCCAAAGGTCGTCAAGCCGCAAGAAATCAAATCTTACAAAGAGCTGCTAAACCCGAAGTGGAAAAAAAGGATCGTCATGGACGATCCGACGAGAGCCGGGCCGGGCCAGGCGACTTTCACTTTCTTTTACCTCCATCCGGAGCTCGGTCCGAACTTCATTCGCGCCCTGGCCAAGCAAGAGCCGGTCATCTTGAGGGACTATGCGCAGGAGCTGGACGGGGTCATCAAGGAAAAGTATTTGGTGCTGATCGGCGTTTCAGACATCGTCGCCGAAGAACGCATGAAGGACGGCTTGCCGATCGCGATTTTGGATCCACGGCAACTGAAGGAAGGCTCGGACGTGAGCCCCGGCTCCGGCGGCCTGGGTTTTTTCAACCGGGCGCCGCGCCCCAATGCCGCCAAGGTCTACATCAACTGGCTGCTCTCGAAAGAAGGACAGACCGGATTTGCCCGAGTGAATGGTTATATCAGCGCGCGGCTGGATGTCCCGACCGATCACTCGCCTTGGCGCGTGCCGATACCGGGATCCATTAAGACCTATACTCAGCAGGCGATCGACATCAAGGACGATGTTATCGCGCTGTTCAAGGAAACTTTCGGGCGTTGAGATGAAGGGGCACGAAGCCGGAGCGATGCTTATGGATTTCATGAGGACTGTCAGGGCATATTTTCTACCGTCATTCCGGCCAAGTCAGCCTCAGGCTGACGCGAGCCGGAATCCACCCCCTCTCTGTCTCCCCCTTGGCAAGGGGGAGATTAAGAGGGGGTCGCCCCTTAGCAAGGGGGAGATTAAGTGGGGGTTCTGGATTCCCGCTTGCGCGGGAATGACGACAAAGCGCACCGCCGACTTCTTCATCGAATTTTTGAGACAAAACACTAAAGGGTTTGCTATCGCGGCAATCCTTCTGCCGGTTATCGTAGAATCGGCGCTTGCGCAATCGCCTCCGTCCTGGGAGCAAATTTTGGCGGCGGCTAAAAAGGAGGGCACGGTTACCGTGATCGGCCCCCAGGGAAACGAGACGCGGGACGCGCTCAGCATAGGATTTCAAAAAAAATATCCTGAGATCAAAGTGGAGTTGCTCAGTATGGCCGGCAACCAGATCGCGCCGAAATTGCTCAACGAGCTTGCCGCGGCGAAGTATACCACCGACGTTGTCATTACGGGCACGACGACGGCTCTTGAAAGCCTCGTGCCGGGAAAAGCGGTCGTCCCGATCCGGCCGGTTCTCGGAGGACCGAATACCCGGGACCTCGGCAAGTGGAAAGGAGGAAAACTACTCTTTTCCGATGACGCGCAAACTTACAATCTAATTTTCAGTGCATACGTCAAGGCGCCGTTTATTTACAACACGAGCCTGGTTTCTGCGGGCGATTTCAAGTCATGGAGAGACCTTCTGGAACCGAAATGGCAGGGGAAAATTGCGCTGAAAGATCCCCTGAGCGCGGGCGGAGGCCTGGGCAACTCGACGCTCTGGTACACGCATGAAAGTCTCGGCAAAGATTTCATCCGCAAGCTCTTGACGCAGAAGGATCTGGTGATGCCGCGAGACGACCGGCAGATGCTGGATTTCGCCGCGCGCGGGAAATATCCAATCGCGATCGGGCCGAGCGACGTTCTGACCAACGAGTTCATTGCGCGCGGGCTGCCGCTCAAGCATCTGCACCCGGAGACCTTGAAGGAAGGCACGTACATCACCGCGGGAAACGGGAGCCTGGTGATCGTGCGCAACGCGCCGCATCCGAATGCTTTGCGCGTTTACGTCGACTACCTGCTTTCAGCCGAGGGACAGCTCCATTGGAGCAAGGCTGCGCGCTTCGCGAGCCTGCGCCAGGACGTTCCTAAAGATCACGTCCAGGATATCCTCGTGCCCAAGGAGGGCATGCCGTACCCGGACATCTCGACCGAGCGCTATGTGAATTTGCGCGAAGAGATCATTCAATTTATTAAGACGATCGTGCCGCGATGAGAGTTTCGCGCAGCTGCGAGCGATTGTTTGGAGTTTTTTTGCGCACGCAAATCTCCCCTGGCCCCTCTTTTTCAAAGAGGGGTAATGCGAAAATGCCTGTAAGAGATTCCCCCTTTGTGAAAGGGGGATAAAGGGGGATTTTAATGCGACGCGGTGTCTCGCGGGATAGAGGTGAGCGTGACGCATCGGAGGTTACGATGGGCTTTAATGGGCTGAGAGAATTCATCCGACTGCTCGAAGACGAAGGCGAGCTCGCGCGCGTGCGCGTGCCGGTCGATCTGAACCAGGAGCTCGGGGCCGTTTGCGTAAAGAGCCTGAGGGGTCGCGGACCGGCGCTTCTGTTCGAGCGCCCAGGCGGAAAAGAGACGCCGATTTTCATCAACGCGCTCGCCACGCGGCGCCGTTACGCGTTGGCCATGCAGTGCCCGCAGAGCGAGATCCATCGCGAATGGAATCGCCGCGTGAGCCAGCCGCTGCCGCCCGTGGCGGTCGCATCCGGGCCTTGTCAGGAGATTGTTCTCCAAGGAGACGACGTCAACGTTGTGGATCTTCCGGCGCCGATACTTAACAGCGACGACGGCGGCCCTTATCTGACGCTCTGCTGCCACATCACGCGGGATCCCGCGACCGGCGTGCGCAACGTCGGGATATATCGGAACCAAGTGCATGACCGGCGGACTCTGGGCATTCTCTCCGGCCCCTACACCAACTTTATGCTGCAACAGCGCAAAGCGGGAAGCGAGACGTTTCCGGTCGCGATTGCGATCGGAGTCGATCCGCGCCTGGTCATGGCGGCGTCTTGCCCGTTTCCGTTCGGCGCCGATGAGCTGGCGATGGCCGGGGCTCTCCGCGAGAAAGCGTTCGAGGTCGTCGAGTGCAAAACCGTCCCGCTGCAAGCGCCGGCGGACGCCGAAGTCGTCCTTGAGGGTTATTACCGTCCTGAGGAAAAACGTGAAGAAGGGCCGTTCGGCGAGTTCACGGGCCATTACGGCGGTTTGAAGATGCCGCGGCCGACGATTCACTTGACGGCGATGACGCGGCGCAAAGATCCGATTCTGCATTTAGCTTATCAAGGCGCGCCGCCCCATGAGACCGATGTCCTGACGGCCGTCGGCAAGGAATCCGAGATCCTGCGCTCGATCACGTTGGCCGGGGTCAAAGCGGTTCACCTAACGGAGGGAGGCTGCGGCGTCTTTCACGTTGTCGTCGCGATCGAAAAACTGTTCGAGGGTTACGGCAAGATGGTCGGCCTGGCCGTCTTCGGCTCGCCGAGCGGGCGGCACATCAAGCAGGTTACCGTCGTCGATGACGACATCGATCCGTTCGACCCGGTTGCGGTCGAGTGGGCGGTCGCGACGCGCGTGCAGCCGCATCGCGACATCGAGATCATGAGCGGGCTCACCGGGATTTTTTTGGATCCATCGCTCCCGAAGGAGGAGCAGGAGGGTCCCGCGCGCACGTCCAAGATTCTTATCGACGCGACGCGTTACGACGCTAAGAATTTTGCGCCGGTCTGTCTTCCGGCCCGGGATGTGTGCGCCAAAGTAGAGAAAGAGTGGGACCGCTATGGAATCGGGAAGGCAACGGGCAAGAGGCATTAGGCAGAAGGAACAAGTTAACTAGCAGGCTGCTGAAAAATCGGATTCATGCTTCGACAAAGCTCAGCACGAACGGAAAACCCTAACGTTCTCAGACATACCTCCGTTCACCCTGAGGCTCTCAAAGGGTGTCCGATGTGTTTTTCAGCAGCCTGCTAGTGCCTATTGCCTAGTGCCTTTTTTAACAAGGGAGGTTCGATGGATCAAAACTCGGTTCAAACAATAATGGAGACTCTCAAGGAAGAAGGCATCGATCTGGTGGTGACGCTTCCCGAAGAGCCGACTTACGCTCTGACGGAGGCGATACGGCAGGATCCTTATTTTACCGCCGTGACCGTGGCCGGCGAGGGAAACGGAATCGCCTTCTGCGCCGGCGCCGCGCTGGGCGGCAGGCGATGCGTTTTCGTAACCGGGATCGCGGGCCTGCTCGTGGCGACCTGGGCGTTGTCGCAAATGGGGATGGTGTACGGCGCTCCGATTCTCATTCTCGCCTCGTACCGAGGCGACTTCGGCGACCACAGCGGGATCCCCGGCTCTCAGCTCCTGATGTTCAAGCAGGTGGCGGAGCCGCTGCTCGGCGCGCTGCGCGTTCCGTATCGTGTGGTGAATCAAAAGGCGAATTTGAAACGGATGGTCCAGGAAGGCAGCTTCGCATGCCAGGACTACAGCCATCCCATCGTTCTGTTGTTGAGCGGGGAGGTGCTCTGGTGAAACGTTACGACTGTCTCAAACTGTTGCTGCCCATGGTCGACGAGCAGATGTTCACTGTGACCAGTCTTTCGTCGAACACGGCATTTTGGTCGTCTCTTCGGACGCAGGGGCCGAGCTTTTTCGGCTGCAACATGGGTCTCTGTATTCCTTTTGCGCTCGGGCTCACGGCCGCCTTCCCCAAACGCAAGGTCATCGCTCTGGATTCGGACGGCAGCTTGATGGTGGATACGAGCAGCTTGATCACCGTGGCGGATGTCAATCCGCCCAATTTCGTGGCCGTCGTCTTTGATAACGGCTCTTACGCCCGCATGGGTTCGACCTTCACCACGCGCAGGACCGATCTGGAGAAGATTGCGCAGGGCGCCGGGATCGCCAAAACCGGGACGGTGCGGACTGAGGAAGCGTTCTCGGCGTCGGTGAAGCAGGCCCTCGAAACAACCGGGCCTACCTTTCTTGTCGCCAAGGTGGAGCCGGACACGGAGAGGGTTAAAGGCGATCCGCACCGTACCTACGGCCGGGCGATGAGAGAATTTTTTATGGACGCCGTGCGCCGCCATCCGGATTTTAAGGTCAAATGAGCAACGGGTGCTGCAGGGAGAGAATTGAATCGTTGGTTCGAAACCAACCTTGAAAAAATGCATAGAGATGGACCCTTGCGTTTTTCCCGTCACTCCGAAAATGGGGCAATCAGTGCCGGCCGATCAGCTTCCGGCTCAGACAGACTCCCTCGCCCTCTCCCTGTGGGAGAGGGTAGGGTGAGGGTTTTTATGGTCAAAGGAGAAGCTTTCGATCACCTAAACGAGCGGGATAGATTTATGTCTAGGAGGTTCTCATGGTCTTGAATGAATCAGCGGAAGTTATGGAAGAAGTGGCGAAGACGAGGTTTCTCAGGAAATCTCCGTTTCTGGAATTTTGCGACGCCGAGGGCTTGCCGGTCATCACCGGGTACGGGGTGGAAGACTTGCGCACCGTCCCGCTCGGCCATTGGGACCGTCTCGGAGGCCCGGCGGCTTACTGCCATCTCGAGGGATCGCAAGGATTCGTGGGGTCATTGGTCGCCGAGATCCCGCCGGGAAAAAGTCTCAAGCCGATGCGCCACCTCTATGAGGAGCTCATCTTGATTTTAGAGGGCCGCGGCGCGACTCAGTTCTGGTGCGACAAGGCGAAAGAGATGATCGTTCTCGAATGGCAGGCCGGCAGCATTTTTTCTCCGCCGCTGAATTTCAAACACCAGCACTTCAACGGATCGGCGAGCGAGGCGGTGCGCTTCGTCGCGGCGAACAACGCCCCGATCGTTTTTAACGCCTTCGACTCGGCCGATTACATCTTCAATACGCCGTACGAGTTCACGGATCGCTTCGCCGGTCAAAGCAACTATTTCTCCAGCGAAATCAAAGAGGGAGAGTTCGAGGACACGTCGATCAATTTCATTCCGGATGTTTACGCCCTGCCGTTGACGCGGTATCCCCGTCGCGGCGTCGACTACAGCCGCCTTGGGATCACCGGCTCGGGCAATCGGGCGATGGTGGGACACGTCATGCAGATCGGCAGCGGCACCTACAGAAAACCGCATTATCACGGTTCGGGCGCGCAGGTGATCGTGCTGGGCGGCAAGGGATACACGCTCATGTGGCCGAAGGATCCAAAAGAAGGTTCGTTCGTGCGCGTCGACTGGCAGAAGGGCAGTCTGCTCGTGCCGCCGGAGCGATGGTACCACTCTCACTTCACCACGAGCGCGGAGGCCGGACTGCACCTGGCGCTGCGTCGCGGCCAGCGCGGCGTCGGCAAAAACTATCTCGCGACCGTGCCCGAACGCGAAGGCGGCACCGTCATGGACTACGAAGATGAGCCGCGTGAAGTCCGCGCCATGTACGAGGCCGCGCTGGCGAAAGAAGGCGTCGCTTGTCGCATGCCGCCGGCGAATTATAGAAAATAAAGTCACGGGATTACTATGCATGAAAGTTTTCGCAGTCTGCCCAAATTTACCGGTGGCCCGTAGCTGTTAAAGGGCGGGGGATTGCTCGCGCCAAGACGCCAAGAACGCAAAGAAATCGAGGAATCCCCCCTTCATCCCCCTTTGACAAAGGGGGAAAGAGGGGGATTTGAGGAACCTTGGCGCCCTTTGCGTCTTTGCGCGAGGTATTTCGACTTTTGGTTGCGGCTCCGCCGCGCTAGGCTCTTTGTGGTGAGTAAGTCTTTTGTTGAAAACGTTACTCAGGAGAAGTGAAATGCAACGTCGCTATCGATTTGCAGGCAGTCTTCTGATCGCATTTGTGTTTCTTTCGTCGGCTGTCGCGCCTGGCGCAGCCGTCAACGATCCGGCCTGGGGAAAAATCGTCGCCGCAGGCAAAAAAGAAGGTAAGGTGGTCGTCTTCGGACCGGCCGGCGCCGACGTCAGAGACGCTTTCACCCAGGGGTTGCAAAAAAAATATCCTGAAATCGAAGTCGACTTCAGCGGCATGCAGGGCGCCCAGGTCGCGCCGAAATTGCTGGCGGAGCTCAGCGCAAAACAATACCGGACCGACATTGTCGTCGCCGGCACGACGACAATGATCGAGGGGCTGGTGCCGGTCAACGCCATCGTTCCGCTTGAGCCGTTTCTCGTCGGCCCGGAGAGCCGCGATCCGTCGAAATGGCGAGCGGGAAAATTCCATTTTTCGGATGACGCGGGGAAGTACAATTTATTCTACGGCACGCGGGTCCAGGTCGCGTTTGTCTACAACAAAGACACGGTGTCTCCGGGCAAGATCAAGTCGTGGAGGGATCTGCTCAATCCCGAATGGAAAGGCAAGATCGCCATGCTCGATCCGCGCCGGGCGGGCGCCGGGCTGGATCTCTCGACGTTCTGGTACACCAACGAGAAGCTCGGGCTGGGCAAGAGTTTCATGAAGCAGCTTTTTACGGCGCAGGAAATCTTCTTTTCAAATGAGGAACGGCAGATCCTCGACTTCGTCGCCCGCGGGCGATACCTGATCGCGATCGGACCGAGCGGCACTCTGACATTTCAACTCAAAGCGAAGGGGCTGCCGCTCGAGCTGTTTGGCGGCGCGGGTTTGCAAGAGGGCGGGTCCGTGACGGCCAGCAACGGCACGGTCTCGGTCGTGAGAAATGCGCCGCACCCGAACGCGACCAAGGTTTATGTAGACTATCTGCTCTCGAAAGAAGGGCAAACGGCGTGGAGCCAGGCTTCCGGGCTGGCGAGCCTCAGGAGCGACGTTCCGCGCGATCACATTCCGGAAATTCTGCTGCCGCAGGAAGGCGTGACTTACCAGGAAACTCACCGGGAGAAGTACGTCGTGCTGCGCAAGGAAATCGTCGACTTCATCAACTCGGTCCTGCCGCCGCGCTGAAATCAGTAACAAATGGGCGCAAAAAAAGGACCTTCTGATTTTCTGTTCGGCACACCGGCTTGACGTACGTGCGAGACGAGCATAGGGCTAGAGAAAAAGTTGAAGTCCCCTTTTCTTGCCCCGGAAGGCCACGCTTAGAAGGGGTTAGACCGCGCTTACCTACTGAAACGATCATTCGGTTGATGTTGAAGTAGCAGGAAGCGATGAAATATCTTCTTCAAGTCGTCCCCGCCTTGTTTTTCTCCCTTGTGGCCATTCCAGTCCATCTGCAGGCGAACTTTTACCAAGGCAAGACGATCACGTTCATTCAATCCAGCGGGCCCGGCGGAACGGCGGACATGCGGATAAGATCGATGATGGCCTTCCTGTCGAAGTACATTCCGGGAAATCCCACTATTTCGACGGACTACATGGCAGGCGCGGGGGGTCGAAAAGCAGCCAACTACATCTTCGGGGCTCGGCCCGACGGGTTGACCATTCTCTCCGCCACTTCCGGCCTGATCCCGAGCGCCATCATGGGGGAATCCGGGGTGCTGTACGACGTCGACAGGCTGATTTATCTCGGGACGCCTTACAGCGAGTTTCACGCGCTGTTTTTTTCAAGGAAAGAGTCGGGCCTGGACACGATCGAGAAGCTGCGAGCCGCCTCGGGGCTTAGAGTCGGGGCTCAATCGGTCGGACACGCAACCTATAGGGAAGGACGGATATTTAGCTACTTGATCGGGTTGACGAAGCCGGCGTTCGTCGTGGGCTTTAGCGGGCCTGAGATCGACCTGGCGTTGGAGCGCGGCGAAGTCGACACGCGGTCGAGCTCGACAGAGTCGGTTCTACAGCGGAACTTGGACTGGGTCGAAAAGGGGCGGGTATACTTCCATTCGATCTTCGAGGTTCCCCGCGGCAATAAACATCCACGCTTCGGCCATCTTCCGGAGGTCGAGAGCTTCGCCCGATCCGACAAAGAGCGAAAACTAATGGTGCTCGTGCGGAATTTAAAGCGATCCGGAGCGCCGGTCGTGCTTCCCCCGGGAACACCCGCCGACTGTGTCCGGATTCTGCGCCAGGCGTTCCGCGCAATGTTTCAAGATCCCGCCTTCCATGAAGACTTCAAAAAGCGCGTCGGGGAAGAGCCGTCGCCTCTGGCCGCAGAGGAGTTGGAGAACATGATCCGGGAGACGCCGAGAAACCCCGAGGCCGTCGAGCTTCTGAAAAGCTTGAACGGACCCGGGCCTCTTCCTCCTCGCTGAAGTACCGCACTCACCCCGCTTCGAATTCCCGAAGTTTCTGATTCTGGGTGAAAAATCTCGCACTTGACCCGGCGCGGTTAATTGGAGTATGTGTTGCCCCGGAGTGTCTAATTTCGCCGTTAGAGAGACGCCTATGCTGGACCCGCAATCAAAAAAACTCCAAGCGGACCGATCGAACCCTCGCAGTCCAGCGGCGCGGAGGAGCCCGGCCGCTGACCGTAATATGACTGACTGGAGAATCAGATGACTACGCTCTGGATGTGGGCCGAGACAGCCTTGACCGGGGCGTTCTACGTGGCGGCAATGGTCTTTCTGATTCTTCGCTTGGCCGGAGTTTATGATTTCGCTTGGCTTATCAGCGCACGAGATTTTTCGGCAGCGGCCGGTATAGTGGCGGTCGGCCTCTCATATGTAGCTGGAAGGCTTGCTGCAGTACTTCAGGATCCTCTCTTGCGGCTTGTGCGGATCACTTCAGCGAACGCGGGGGCGATATCCGATCAAGACCATATAAGAATCTGGCAGCATGGTTCTCAACGCTTGCACTGGGGAATCGACACCACGTTTTACATCTCCGAATTGTCCAAGTCACTCTCAGTTGCGACCCTTACTTTTGCTGTATGCTTCGCCTTATGGCTTTACGAGGCATTGTCTCCATTTGCCGCATTGGCGATGATTGCGTTCGGCGTAATGTGTTTCGTTTGTTTCGTGAGGGCGTTCTTGCAGCAGCAAGCACTGCTTGAGCAGTATCTTCGTGCCGCGATAGTCGAAATAGATCTTGAGGTCGCGCATTCGAGGATGAAAGACTGATTAACTCGTCGGTAAATGGATGCGCACGCGTCGAAAGAGGAATGCCTGATTAAATGAAAAGCTGCACCTCGTAATTTGGGTGTATACGGTCTCTAAGGACCAACATTAACAGGCTGGCTCTGTGAGAAGTCGCCTAAAACCCAAAGGAGGTGCAGCATGAAAGAGTATATAGGAGTTGACCTGGGAAAGCGCAAGGCCGTGGTTGTGAAGAAGGACCGCCACGGCAAGATAACTGGGAAGGCCACTCTGGCCGTGACGCAAGCAGCTCTGGACAACTATTTCTCGAAACAAGACTCCAAGAGTGAGGTCGTGGTAGAGGCATCGGGGAACTGGATGTTTCTCTACGAGACCATCGAGCAATATACGCCTCACGTCATTTTGGCCCATCCGCTTAAGACTCGAGCCATTGCTGAGGCTCGGATCAAGACCGACACCATTGACGCCACTACCCTAGCTGAACTTTTGCGTTTGGACGGAATTCCGCAGGCATACATTCCACCCCGAGAGGTACGAGATGTGCGGGAGCTGTTACGCTACCGAGCATCTCTCGTGGCGCTGCGGATGGGATTAAAGAACAAGATCCACGCCGTGCTGACGAAGAAGGCGATCGAGTGCAGCTGGAGCAATGTACTGGGAAGGAAATCCCGGCAGTGGCTTAAAACGCTGCCGCTTCGTCCCTGCTACCGGCAAGAGATCGACGGGTATGTCCGCCTAGCGGAAGTGATGACCACTTTGATTGAGGAGATCACGGCAACGATCAAGCAGCGCGTATCCGAAAGTCCGCAGGCCCAATTGCTCATGACCGTCCCGGGAAATCAGCTACTACTCCGCTCTTTTGATTCTGAGCGAGATTGGTGAGGTCGAACGCTTCCCTGACGCCAAGCACTTGTGTTCTTACGCCGGCTTGGTGCCCAGCGTATACAGCTCGGGGAGTAAGTCCTTCCACGGCAGGATCACCAAGCAAGGATCTCGCTGGCTAAGATGGATCCGTGTGGAGATCAGCATCCATGCAGCCAACGGAGATGCCCGCTTTCAGAAATTGTATCGTAGAGTTGCTCGGCGCCGGGGTTTTGCGACGGCTAAAGTCGCCGTGGCGCGCAAACTTCTTACCGGGGAAAAGAAAAGGGGATCGCGCCAAGGAAACTTGGGAAAGGGGGAAGAGATGTAGAAAACAACTCGGAAACCTTTCAGTGAAACCTTGCAGGTAAGCAAGCCTGTCCGGGAAGGCCTAACCCGCTCCCGGAAGCGAGTCTTGCGCT
>DASXUF010000031.1 GCA_036504975.1 Candidatus Binatia bacterium
CCGCGTATAAATCCAAGGTGTCTGAGCGAATGCGGGTCTGGCGCTTAAACTCAACATTGTGGATGAAGGTCGTGGTTGAATTCCAGTTTGAAGCCGTACTGGGGAAAACCCGCCGTACGGAATTTTAGAGAGGGAGGAGGACACGCCTGTTCCTGTATGGGTTCATGTGGTGCGCCTCCTCCCTACTCGACGGTGAGATCGTATTTTCTTGTCGATTCGGCAACTTAGGATCGGTGCCAAGAAAATTTGCGCAAACCGCGAAAACTATTAAGCATAGTATTACGAAGGTGACGAAGTTTTAAGTCATCGCGCTAAGACGCCAAGAACGCAAAGAACTAACGCACCACCTTGGCGCCCGCCTCTTTGAGCACCTCGCGCATCTGCGCGGTCAGATCGTCGAAAAATTTGCTTAGCCCCGGTCCTTTGAGATAGCCGTCTTCGAACTGATTTTGCTCCAGGTACTGCTTCCACGTCGCCGTTTTCTCAAAGCGATCGAAGACTCCTTCCCAATATTGCACCACTTCCCGTGGAACTCCCGGCGGGGCCATGACGCCGCGCGCCTGGGGTATCAGCGGAACGTCGATGCCTTGCTCCTTGAGAGTCGGCACATTGGGCAGAGAAGCCAGCCGTTTTTCACCCAGAGCTGCGATGACCCGCAAATTTCCCGCGCGAATCTGCTCGCCGGCCTCTTGCGGCTCGATCACCATGATTTGCACGTGGCCGCCGAGCAGGTTGGAGAGCCGCTCGCCGCCGCTCGGAAAAGAAATGAAATTCCACTGCGCCCCGGTGGCCTTTTGGATCAACAGGCGCATGAGATTATCCCGCGAGGTAACGGAGCCGCCGGACTGCGCGAGTTGTTTTGGATTCTTCTTCGCCGCGTCGATGAAGTCCTTCATGTTCTTGTACGGCGAGTCCGCCTTGACCGCGATCACCGCGGGCTCCAGAACCAGACGGACGACCGGAGTCAAATCTTTTATCGTGACCGTCGCCTCGGCGGTCGTGAGCGGATTAGTCACCCAAACGCCGGTAAAAAAACCGATGGTGTGCGTCTCGCCCTTTTTTTCCGCGAGGTACGACATCGCGACGGCGGAGCCGCCGCCGGACTTGTTGACGACCTGCAGGCGCTGAGAGACGAGCTTTTCTTTTTGCAGCAGTTCGGCAATGGCGCGCGCCAACAGATCCGATCCGCCGCCCGGACCGGTATGGACCACGGTCTCGATCTGTTTGCTGGGCTTGAATTCCTGGCTCCAGGCCAAACCCGAGGATACGGTCGTGATCGCAGCGACTGCGATCGGTAATAAAATTGCCCTATTTTTCATATTCGATACCTCCCGAAAAATTCTCGCGGTAAACCGCCCCTATCACCTTCAGCCTTCGCGCTCAATAGTTTCGACTCGCCAGGAGCGCACTTTGCGAATCGTCGGCAGACACAAGATCGCGATCGCGATCAACAGCAAGACTCCGGAAATGGGACGCGTCGCGAGAATCGTGATATCTCCCTGCGACATCATCAACGATTGGCGCAGCGCCCGTTCGAGCCCGTCGCCCAGCACCATTCCCAAAATCAGCGCGGCGGTTGGGAAATGGGCCTTGCGCATGAGATAGCCCAACAAACCGAAAAGGCCCATCATCCACACATCGAATAGACTGGCGTTCACACTGTAGACGCCGACAATCGAAATTCCGATGATGAGCGGATAGAGAACGTAATAGGGAAGGCGCAAGATCTGCGCGAACAGGGGAACCAAGGGGAGATTCAAAACTAGCAGCAAAACGTTGCCGATGTACATGCTGGCCACCAGTCCCCAAAAAAGTTGCGGGTGCTCCTGGATGAGCAGCGGGCCCGGCTTATATCCCCAGAGAATGAGCCCGCCCAGAAGAATCGCGGTGGTATTGCCGCCGGGGATGCCGAGAGTCAGCAAAGGGACCAATGCCCCGCCCGCATCCGCGTTGTTGGCGCCCTCGGGCGCGGCGACTCCTTCGATCGCGCCGGCGCCGAATCTTTCCGGATGGCGCGAGAAGGCTTTTTCGATGCCGTAGGATAAGAACGAGGCGACCGTGGCGCCGGCGCCGGGAAGCGCGCCGATCAGGAAGCCGATGACGGAGCCGTTCACAAAAGCGAAGCGGCAATCTTTGAGATCCTGCAAGGTCGGCAAAAGGTTTCTCAAGCCTTTTGCAAGTTTGAAGATCTCGGCGCCCCCGCGAGACTCCAGGTTGACCAGCACCTCCCCGATCGCGAAGATCCCCACGGTCGCGGCGATAAAATCGACGCCGCCAAGCAGCTTCACCTGGCCGAAAGTAAATCTCGATTCGGCGGTGAAGAGATCCGTGCCGATGGTCGCCAGCCATAAACCCACGAGCATGGCCAGCAGCGCTTTGACCATCGAATCTCCGGCCAGGAAAACCACCATGGCAAGACCTAAAACCATCAGGGCGAAATACTCGGGCGGCGCAAAGCGCAAAGCGAAGCGGGCCAAAGGCGGCGCGATCAGCATTAGACCCAAGACGCCCACGGTTCCGGCGATAAAGGAAGCGATGGCGGAAATCCCCAAGGCCGCGCCCGCCCTCCCCTGGCGGGCCAATTGATAACCGTCGAGACAGGTCACGACGGAAGACGACTCGCCGGGGATGTTCAAAAGAATGGACGTGGTCGAGCCGCCGTATCGCGCGCCGTAAAAAATGCCGGCGAGCGCGATGATCGCCGTTGCGGGATCCATCTTGAGGGTGAGCGGCAGCAGCATCGCGATCGTCGCCGCCGGTCCCAAGCCCGGCAACACGCCGACCACGGTGCCCAACACCACGCCGATAAGACACCAAAACAGATTTACGGGTGTGAGCGCGACGGCGAAGCCCAGCAGGAGATTTCCCAAGGCATCCATCTCGTCAATGTTTCCTTTTTAAGTCAAAATCCCCAGGGAGCCGGGGGTAAAGAAATATCGAGCGCCACCGCAAAAATCAGCTGGAATGCCACGGCGAGAGCGGCGCCGACGCCGAGGGCGAGCCAAGGCGAACGGCGGTCCAGAAAAACGATTAGAAATGTTGTGAGAGCGACGAAGCTCAGAGCAAAACCGATTCTACCGAGCAGGGCGATCGCAACCATCATGGCGAGCCAGCCGGCCAAGGCTCGCGCGGTAGTTTTCCAGGATTGTGTTTCCCTCTTGGCTTCGCTCCGGGAACGCGAGAAGGACGCGAATAATAAAGCAGACGCGAACAATACCAGGCCGATGCCGATCCAGAGCGGAAAAAATCCGGGTCCCGGGCCGACCTCGGAGACATAGGGCAGTTTGGCGGCCGCCGAGATGACATAGATCCCGAAAGCGGCGAGACAAGCGCCGGAAATCAGATTGTCTTTGCCTCGTGCCACAAAACACTCTGGATGCCGGTCTGTGAATAAATCCTACCCCGGAGATTCTTGCAAGAGCGCCGACCTTGGACGAGGTGCTTGTTTTGGATGAGGGACTTCAAGTATCTCTGTAAAGGGACTCAACGGAGGAAACCATGGACGTAACGGCGAAAATCGCCCGATTCGTGGTCGGCGCCAGATACGAGACCATCCCGCCCAAGGCATTGGAGACCGCCAAGGCGGCGGTGCTCGATTGTCTTGGGGTTGCCCTTGCCGGCAGTCGGGACGAATGCGCCAAAATCTGCGCTGAGATCGCGCGGCAGGAAAAAACCAAGCAGGAAACAAGCGTCTTTGGGCAGGGTTTTAAGGCTTCGGCGCTGCAGGCGGCCTTCGCCAACGGCACGGCGGCGCACGCGCTGGACTTCGATCACAGCTTCACGCTGATGGGACAGCCCACCGCTCCCATCATTCCAGCGGTCTTTTCCCTGGGAGAATCGTTAGGCGCCGGCGGCCGCCAAATTCTCGAAGCCTACGTCGCGGGCTTTGAAACCACCGCCAAGCTGGTCTTTGCGCTGCGCGATTCGACGCAAGGCGGTTGGCATGCCCCTGGAACTTTGGGCGCCTTTGGGGCGGCCGCTGCTTGCTCGAAGCTGCTCGGGCTCGATGCGTCTCAAGTCGAAATGGCGCTCGGCATAACCGCATCGATGGCCGGTGGGGTCGTCTGTAACTTTGGCACCATGTCCAAGCCTTTGCATGTCGGGTTGGGGGCGAGAAACGGCGTCTTGTCGGCGAAGCTGGCTCAATCGGGGTACACGGCAAACGCGCGCGGCATCGAAGCAGCAAACGGTTTCTCCGAAATGTTTTATCGCATGGCGCCGAGCGAAGGGCCGCTCGGCGAGTTGGGCGTGTCGTATGCGATCCTAACCGACGGCATCCGAATCAAGCCCTATCCCTGCGGCGGCCTGACGCATCAGCCGATCGATGCGGTGCTCGACTTCAGGGCGAAGCATGGCCTTACGGCGGAGATGGTGGAATCCATCGATGTGGATGTAACGCAGCACACTTATGACCGAATTGCATTTCGAGTTCCCCAAACCGGAATTCAGGGAAAGTTTTGCATGGGATATCTCCTCGCCCGAGCGATCATCGATGGAAATGTTTCCCTGAACATGTTCACGGATGCGGCCGTGCGCGATCCCGATGTTTTGAAGCTCGCGGAAAGAATCCGCATGAAACCGGACAAGGACCTCAAGGCGAGCAACCCAGGGAGCCGTCCTTGCCGGGTCACCGTTCGGTTGAAGAACGGGGAGACCTATTCACGCGAGGTACAGCACGCCAGGGGAAGTCCAGAAATTCCCATGACTGCGGACGAGCGCAAAGAAAAATTTACTCAGTGCGCGCGCCAGGCTCTCGACGAGAGCTCGACTCAGCACGCTCTAGAAACCATCGAGAGCCTGGAGACGCTGGAAAATATCAGACCGCTGTGTCGGCTTCTGAAGGCATAGCGGGTTTCGTTTTACAGCGCGATCGTTTCGATCCGCTGGATTTCTTCGGGGGTGAGCGCGAACTTTTCGGCTTGGAGGTCTTCTTTCATATGTCGTTCGCTCGTGGTTCCGGTCAACGGGAGCATGCCGACCTGCATGGCAAAGCGAAAGATGACCTGCGCGAGAGTAGCACCTAACCGTTTCGCGATCGCGTGAATTGCTGGATCGGTAAAGACTTCTCTGTTCGCGGTCAACAGCGAAAAGCCTTGATAGATGATGCCGTTCGCCCAGCAGATCTCCCGAACTTCCATGTCCCATCCGAGCGCGGCGAAGCACCGGTTCTGCACCACCATGGGTTTAACATTCGCCTGTTGGCGTAGAAGTTCGAGTTGTTGGGCCGTGATGTTGCTGATGCCGATCATTTTGGTTTTTCCCGATCGATAGAGTTCTTCCATCGCGGCCCACACCTCCCAATCCGTTTTTCCCAAGCCGCGCCGCGAATAGGGCGCGTGTAGAACATAGGAATCGACGTAGTCGGTGCCGAGGTGTGACAACGAGCTGTCGAAGGACCGTTTTACCTGGGTGGTGAGAACGGCCGAGGGATCATATGGGATTCGACCGCCCTGGCCGCCGACCGGAGTAAACTTGGTCTGGAGAAACAGGGTATCTCGTTTGATGCCTTTCTTCGCGAGCGCCTGCAAGGCTTCCCCGACCAGAGCTTCCTCGTAATGGATCAGTTGATTGGCCGTGTCGATGGCGCGGAAGCCCGACGCCACGGCAACCTGCACGAGGCCCGCCGTCGCCTCTTTTTTCCACGCCGTGCCGTACATGAAAGACGGAAGAGGTACGTGGTTATAGGCGGCCAAGGTCATGGTGTTTCCTCCAAGTCGAGCGTCTTCCGCTCAACCAGCCGCGCGCAACCATCGTCCGCTCGACTCTTAAATCGTAAAGTTTCATCAACTGATCCTTCACGTGATCGCCTTCGATCACGCCGAGGGCATGAGCCACGGCTTGCAGGGTGGCCATCCCTTCCGGTCGATGTTGGGCGCGCAGATGAAACTTCGAGCTGTCCGGAGCGCCGATCTTCACCCGTTGCACGTCTTTTAATTCATCATGCCGGGTGTGAACTTTCCTCGCCTGCCGCCAGGTTCCGTCGGGAACAATGAGCTGAATCGGCGTCCGGTCTTGCGCGACCAACGCACTATCCAATTCCACGGCGTCGGCGGAAGGGTAAAACAAAAAAGTCCGGTACCGATCGGTCAAGAGATCTCCAAGGTCGAGCGCTTCTCTCGTATCCCCCCGCACCCGCATCTCGCTGTTGACGAGTGCTTTTACCGCGAGCCGGCCCGTGTTGCTGCTGCGCTTCAGCTCGTTCACGTGTACGACAAGGCAAACCCTGGTGTTTAAATCGAGCCTCGGTATCGAGGCGCAGATACAAAGCACCCGAGTCAAATAGCAAACCGGGCAGGGATCTTTGGTTCTCATCGAGTCGGCTTAGGGTTTCTTTAGCCGGGCCAAAGTAGCTCGGCGCTCAGACGAGATCGTCAGAATCTGATCAGGATTCTCGGGCCCAGGATCAAGTATCCGAAGCCCGCCCCCGTGGCGGTTCCGGTAGCGAGTTGTCCGCCTTCTATGTTGAACTCGATCGTCAGGTTACGGCTCGGTTTCAAACCAAGGCTGGCGGAGCCGCCGTAGACCGGGTCTTTGGTTTTGACGCCGTTTCTTCTGAACGCCTGTTGTCCGACAAAAATTTCCGAAAACAAATAAAACAGCCGCCGCTCGATGTAAGAAGACATGAAGACGCGATTCGAATAGTAATCGTTGGGATCGAAGTAACCGCCGCCGCTTTGCCGATCGTAGTTAAGATATCTAAAACGGTAACCGGCGGCGATTTTAGGGTCGCGAAAAAGTATGTATTGCGACGCGAGCTGAGCGTCATGAGAGTGGTTCACATCGGAGAAAGTTCGATATTTGTATCCGGTAGAGACCGACAACCGATCCGTCCATTGCTGCGACCACTGGACCCCGGCGATAACCATCCGGATCCGATTCTCTATTAGTTGCGCCGAGTCGGTCAGCAGCTCGCGCGCCAGATTCAGGCCGATGCTGGCGCGCGGCATTTTGACGTCCAATCGAACGTCTCCTATTGCAAACGTCGACCGATTACGACCGCGGCCCAGGTTTGCCAGACCGAGACTTCCACCGGTGGCAAAACTCTCATTATAGTTCGCGTAACCCCTGAACGAGAGCTCTTCTGCCTGTTGGTAGCGGGTCGGGTCTCTGGCCTCGGTATGGCGGAAATTTGCTCCGAGGTCGAAGTTCCCCAGCCAAAAACGCTGCGAGGCGCTGTACCGGTCGACCCGGTTATCGTCCGTATCATTATAGTAAAGGTACCTGAGATCCAGCCTGGGGCGGCTTATAGAGTCTAATGTGTCCTGGAATTTTTCGTGACGATTCCGCTGGTTCGGGGTGATCGGCTGCAGAAGCCCGCTCGTCTCCTTGGCGCTAGTCCGGTTACCGGCCGCGAGAAGAGCCTGGGACAGCCCAAGTCTGGCGTCGAAATCGTCCCGAGTCCGAAGTAGCTTCTCGTAGATCGGGATGGATCGCCGCAAGTCTCCCGACCATTGCAGGGCGTCCGCTTTGACCTGCAAGGCTTCGCGGTTATCCGGATCCTGCCGCAAAACCTTTTCCGCTTCATCGATGGCCTGGCTCAACTCGTCGTTCCATGAAAGCACGCGGGCCAAAAGCGCCCTGGCCTCCAGGTTGTTCGGTTCTGCCGCCAGAACCATGGCGAGCTCTTCTTTCGCTCTTGTTAAACGATCCGCCCGCGAAAGGTAAATCGCCATTCGCACTCTTTCATCGACAGAAAAACTTTCCCGGGCGAGGTCGAGAGCTCTGGCATAGGCGTCCGCCGCCTTATCCAAGTCGTTTTCGGCGACGTGCCGGTCCCCCGCCTGCTTGTTCTGGCGGGCCGACGCGATTGCGGATTCTGAGGCTGAGGAAATTTCGGCGGCGTTAGCCTGAGGAGAGAGCAAAAAAAACAGCAGAACAACGATGAAGACCGGCGGCGCCGTGCTCCTGCTTGGCAATGCCCCCTTAATGAGTCCGACCGGCTTCACTGCGGGGGCTATGTTACCACCGTTTTACGGTTCCGCAAAACTCCTGAATGTAACCGACGACGCAGATCGGCGACATGATGATCTGGTAGAGCAACATGAAAACAAGGAATCCGGCGAAGTTCTGGCGAATTTTAAGGTTGAGTGTGTCGAACACCTTTTTTTGCTTGAAATGCATCACTGCGATGATCGCCAGCGCCATGGGCAGCAGGATGAGCGTTTGGGGGCCGGCGACGTAATAGCGGCCGGTCAGCGCAAGAATAACTCCGGGTAAAAAAACGAACGAGTAAAATAGATCGACAAACGGGATAACAAAATCGACGGCAACGAAGAAGCTCGAAAGTCTGGAATTTTTCCACACCAATGAGCCGTACTGCTTCAGGCCCTCGATCATTCCCCTGGCCCATCGTCTGCGCTGGCGGAAAAAACCTTTGAAATCCGTCGGGGCGCAGGTAAAGCCGATGGCGCTCGCTTCGAAACCGACGCGCCATCCCTCTTTCAGGAGCGCCCAGGTGAGCACGATGTCTTCTCCGATCACGGGCGCCCATCCCTGGACCTGGCGAACGGCTTGCGTGCGGAATGCGCTGAAAGCGCCTTGGGCCACAAGCGTTCCCTGATAAAGAGATTGCTGTCTTTTGGCGGACGCGATTCCGGTGAAGTAATCCCACTCCTGCAGGCGCGTGATGAAAGTCTCACGGGAATTCTTGACGAGAACGCATCCCGCCACGGCCGCCGTGCCCGCCGGATCCGACAGCAGCCGCGCCACGATTCGCTTCAGCGCCTGAGGGTGGAGAAACGTATCGGCGTCGATGGTGACGACGATGTCCGTGGTCACACGCATGAGTCCGCGGTTCAACGCGCGAGCCTTGCCGCCGTGTTTGGCTTGGACGATTTGCAGGTTAGGCAATTTTAGCGAGTGGAGAATCTCAACCGTGTCGTCCGTGGAGCCGTCATCGACGACGATGACCTTCACGGGAGCGGGATAATCCTGGCCTGTGATGCCGCGGAAAGTTTCACGGATGTTTTGGGCTTCATTGTACGCGGCCAGCATGATGGTTATCGGAGGATACTGAATGTCGAGCGGTAAAGAAGGCGGGGCATCCATCATGATGCTTGCCACGATGTGGGCGTTGAGAAAACCCGGCACCAGGGCGATAAAAAATATGATCAAAAATGCCGGAACCTCGCCGATTACAGCCGACAGGTCGTAAAACCACGGTCGCGCGAGCACAAGCGAGATCGAAAACCATAGAGCTGCTAAAGCTGTTGCAATGAAGAATTTTGCCTTGACCGGAACATAAAATACTTTACGCGGACGGGTGCCGGCCTCCGGCGCGCTTTCACGCTGAAGTTCGCCCTGCCGAGGCGGGGAATCGGCGATGTCGAGCTGCTCGACCTCTTTCGGAGCTGGCTTTGCCATAACGGTATGAACGGTGATCGCAACCGGTATGCCAGGGGGAAGTTGTTGAAAAATAAGAGAAAGCTTCCTACCTGTTGGCGTACTTTGGTATTTTCGCTCTTTAAATGACGTAACGCGGCTAGGAGGCAACGCGAAACGCGTAGATAATTAACGGACATGGCAGCGGTTAAGGGAGCTTATAAACGGTGGCGGGAGGAACCGAAGGGATTTTTTTCGATGCGAGGCGGTTTTGCCATCGCGGCACCGCCATTACCCTCGCGTCAACTGGCGATACTTGATCCGATGTGGACGCTCGGCGGCCGCGCCGAGGCGATTCTTTCGATCGGTTTCATACTCGGAATAATTGCCGTCGAACCAGACCACTTTGCTGTCGCCCTCGAACGCGAGGATGTGGGTCGCAATCCGGTCGAGGAACCAGCGGTCGTGGGAGATCACGACGGCACAGCCGGCGAAATTCTCCAGCGCCTCTTCGAGCGCGCGCAGCGTGTTCACGTCCAGGTCGTTCGTCGGCTCGTCGAGCAGCAGAACGTTCGCGCCCTCTTTCAGCATCTTCGCCAGATGGACGCGATTGCGCTCGCCGCCCGAGAGCGCGCCGACCTTCTTCTGCTGGTCGGTGCCGCCAAAATTGAACCGCCCCACGTACGCGCGCGAGTTCACCTCGCGGCTGCCCAGCTTCAATAAATCCGCGCCGCCCGAGATCTCTTCCCAGATCGTTTTCCCCGGATCGAGTGCGCGGCTCTGATCGACGTAGCCGAGGACCACCGTTTCGCCGATTCGAATCGTTCCGCTGTCGGGTTGCTCCTGCCCGGTGACCATGCGAAACAACGTCGTCTTGCCGGCGCCGTTCGGACCGATCACGCCGACCAGCTCCCCGGCGCCGACGGCGATCGACACTCCGCGGAGCACCGCGCGTCCCGCGTAGGCGAAGCCGAGGTCGTCGCCTTCCAGGACCGTCACGATCCCCGCCCGCGGAGGCTCCGGCGGAGCAGCACCAGGAAGAACGGCCCGCCGAGCAGCGCCGTGATCACGCCGACCGGCAGCTCGGCCGGCGCGAGCACCGTCCGCGCCGCCGTGTCGGCCCACACGAGGAAGGCGCCGCCGCCGA
>DASXUF010000032.1 GCA_036504975.1 Candidatus Binatia bacterium
CCACTTCGTCCCTGCCGATTGCACTAGACAAGTTAAAGACTTAAGATAACGCGAATCCGCCGGTCGAGTTCTTCCACCAAGGAATTCGGCAATACGCCAATTTCCCGCCGGAACGATTCGTTGGCGACGGCGATGAGTTGAGCCAACAGGAGATCGCTTTCCTGTGCGAGCCCGCCTTCTCCTTTCTTGATGCGCAGTCTTAGGATGCCCGGATCATTCACCAGCCGTGTCGTTGTAGGAATGACTATAGTCGAGGGATATCCCGCCTCATTTACGATGTCGGATTGAACGACTACAGCAGGGCGGAGCTTGCCGGGTTTGGTTCGTACGCGGGGATTAAAATCAATGACATATAAGTGTCCGCGAACGATCTTCATTTTACTCTCTAGTGCGGCGGGCAACTGCGGCAAAGAAAAGCTCCCGGTTCTCAAGCTTGTCGGCAGCGGCACACCGGCCCACGGACTCTTGGATCTCGCGCCGCAGCTTTTCTTCGTGAGCCTTCTTCTCCAGCGTCTTCAGCGCCACCCGGATCAACCCGGACTTGCTGGTTATGCCGAGCTCCTTCCGAAGCTTCTCGATCTGATCTTCCTCCTTCTTAGAAACAGCTATCGCTCCCATAATGCCTCCTATAATAAAAGTCCCTAGCAATTTTATAATAGAAGCACAATTAAAAAGCAACGATCGTGAAAGGCGTCAAGACTCTGGGCGGAGGAATTTTGGTTGCTTCTCCGATTCCAGAGGTTTTTCAACCAATGCGCTGAGCCGCGCTCCGAGGCTCTCGAGTTTTTTCATTCCTCCGCGATCGAGGAGCACGGTTTTGTCTCCTTTTATAATTAAACGTAGCGAGGGAACCGCGTACGTTTCCGCTGCAGTCGAGCCGGCCAGCGCGAACCCGCTGTAGACCTGGTCGGTCCCGAGCCTGAGCGCAATGACCTCGTCATAATCCGCAGAGAAGCGCTGAGTGCGAAAAATGCTGCGCTTTACCAAGTTTATTTTTCGCTCGCGCCGGTCGAAGACGATCGTTCGCTTAATCGAGAGCAGAAACGCCGCGATTCCCAGGAGAATGAGATTCATCAAAGGGAAATACCACAGCGACGCCGCCGGACCTTCAAAACCGCGCTGGCGCAGCGCCTCGACGATCGGGACCGAAATGAACAGCAACGCGATCGCGATGCCCAAGCAAAGGAAGGCCGGAAAGCGCGCGCCTTGCCACACGAGAACGAATTTCGTCGGCCCGTCCGTAGCGACGCGAAAGCCGAGCCGGCTGCCGATGGCCTCGAAGTGGGATGGATCGCCGTGCATGGAGGAGGAATGCAGGAGCCAGAATTCAGAATCCAGAATTGCGGAATGGCAGGGGCGACATCTTCCGACTACTGGCTCCTGACTCCTGAATTCCGATTTCAACTCTGCTTCTGCGAACGGTAGAAATCCCTAAAGCGGTAGTCTTTCAAGCGGATGAGATCCCGGTACGAGCCGAATCTTTCCTGTGGATCTTCCACCCGGTCGAGGGGATCGAGAGCGTTTTCCTCGCCGTCGAAGAGTTTGACGCGCTTATAAGTGGTGGAGCGCTCGCCGGGAATCCTCCCCATCTCGCGAATCAAGCCGCGAAATTGGGCGGGCTTCATCAACTGGCCGTGCGCCGCGCCGGCGGCCGTAGAGATGCTTTCGTTGATCAGCGTGCCGCCGAAGTCGTTGGCGCCGGCCATGAGCGCGATCTGCGAGAGCTTGGGTCCCTCCTTCACCCAGGAGACCTGCAAGTTGGGAATCCAGTTGTTCAGCATGATGCGCGACACGGCGTACATCTTCATGATCTCCGCGCCGCTCGGGCCCGCGCGCAGCTCCGGAATGCGCTTGCGATGGTGCATCGGCGCTTCTTCATAGACGAAGCTCAGCGGCACGAACTCCGTGATGCCGCCGGTGCGCTTTTGAATGTCGCGCAAGATTCCCAAGTGGGCCGCCTTCTGGCGCGACGTTTCGACGTGGCCGTACATGATCGTCGAGGTGGTGGGGATGCCGAGCTCGTGGGCGGTCTCGATCAATTCGATCCACGCCGCCGTCGCGATGCGGCCAGGGGAAATTTTCTCGCGCACTTCATCGTCGAGAATTTCCGCCGAAGTGCCGGGCAGGCTGCCGACTCCCGCCTCTTTCAGCGCGGCGAGATATCCGCGCACGCCGGCGCCGGTCAAAGTCGATCCGTAGAGCACTTCCTCCGGAGAGAATCCATGGATGTGGAGATCGGGAAGAGTTTCTTTCAGTGCGCGGCAGAGCTTCACGTAGTGCCAACCGTCCATGCCCGGCGCGAGTCCCGCCTGCACGCAGACTTCGCTGGCGCCCAGATCCCAGGCTTCGTGCGCGCGCCGGATGACTTCTTCGACGGGCAAAAAATATCCTTCTTCCGCGAGGTGGCCGCGGCTGAAGGCGCAGAAGCCACAAGCCTTGACGCAAACGTTGGTGAAGTTGATGTTGCGGTTGACGACGTAGGTGACCACGTCGCCGACGGTCTGTTCCCGTAAGTAATCCGCGACGGCGACGATGACCAGGAGGTCGCCGCCGGAGGCGTCGAAGAGCCGCGTGGCGTCTTCGACGCAGATGTCCTCGCCCGCCAATGCGCCGTCGAGAATGCGGGCGATCTCCGGCCGTGCGCCGGACAACATCGACTCGAGAGAAGTTTTCAGGTGCGTGAACGTCATGAAGGCAATGTATCCATTCGTCATAAGAAAGACAATGAGGCGGTGGTTAATTGCCACCGCCCGCCCGCGGGTCTCTCTCCGGGCCGATGCGATACGTCTGTGGTACGCGGCACGAGATTTCTAAAGAGAACCTCTGGAGGACGCATGATGCTCCTCGTCTCACGCATCGGCCCTTCGAGAAACTCACGCGCGGGCGGTGACCTGATTGCTCTACCGGGACTTTAATCTTCGCGGGTTATTTTTCCGCCCAGTAGCGGGCGAATTCTTGGAGGTGAGTCAGCGTGGATAGGTTGCGCATGCGGTCGAGGTAGACCTTGCCGTTTAGGTGGTCCCATTCGTGTTGAATGACCCGCGCGTGAAAACCGCTGGCGACGAAGTCCAGGTTCGCGCCGCGGCGATCGAGCGCGCGGACGCGGATGTTTTTATAACGCGGCACTTTGCCGCGAAAGTCCGGCACGCTGAGACAGCCTTCCCAGTCCTCTTCCATTTCCTCGGCAAGCGGCTCGATCTCCGGATTGAACAAAACCGAGAGCGGCACAGAGGGCTTGTCGGGATAGCGCGGGTTATCGGCGACTTCCAAAACCGCTAGCCGCATCGCCTCGTGGACCTGGTTGGCGGCCAGGCCGACGCCGTTGTATTCCCACATCGTCGCTATCATGTCATCGACCAGTTTCTGCACGTCAGCCGAAGCGATCTGATCCATCGGCACAGGGCGCGTGGCTGCGCGCAACACGGGATGTCCCAGGCGGGCTACTTTGAGGAGCGACATGCACCTCCATTATCACACGGTAGGAAGAATTTTGAATGAAATTGACGCCAAAGTATTGACAAAATGGACCTTGTAAGTCTATATTGAAAAAGGAGATTTGATGCGAGGCGAAAGTCGCAGAGCTGAGCGCAGTTCGCTGATGAACGTGGGCCGGCGGGTCGATTACGCGGTGCGCGCCCTTTCTTATCTTGCCGGACAGCCGCCGGGAAAAATAATCAGCCGGGTAGAGATCGAGGAAAAACAGGCGATTCCCTCGTACTATCTTTCCAAAATCATGAAGGATCTGGTGGCCGGAGGGCTGGTGCGGTCGCACATCGGCTCGAAGGGGGGCTTCAGTCTCGCGCGGTCGCCCGAGGCGATCACGATCAAAGAGGTTTACGAGACGGTGGAGCGGCCGCTCACTCTGATGGAATGTCTGGACAAAGGAGAGAAATACTGCTCGTATTGCGGGGTGTGCACGCAGCGGTCCGTGTGGGAAAACGTCCAGAATCTAGTGGCGGACTACCTCGGGAAAGTTTCCATCGGCGATATCGCGGAACCGCAAGGGCTCACGCGGCGGCTCTCGGCTCTACGGGTGTGAATTCGGTTGGGGGGAGACATCCGGAATGCTGACGATCAAAAATCTGCACGCGAAGGCCGACGGCAACGAAATCCTGCGCGGCATCGATCTCGCCGTGAAAGCGGGCGAGGTCCACGCGGTCATGGGGCCGAACGGCTCGGGCAAAAGCACGCTGGCGCACATTCTCGCCGGCCGGGAGGGCTACGAGGTCACCCAGGGCGAAATTATTTATGAGGGCAAAGATCTGTTCCAGATGCCGCCCGAGGAGCGCGCGCGCGCAGGCATCTTTCTAGCATTTCAGTATCCCGTCGAAATTCCCGGCGTCAATACGACCTATTTTCTCAAGGCCGCGCTCAACTCGATTCGCAAGCATCGCGGGTTTCCCGAGCTCGACGCGATGGATTTTCTCGCGCTCGTCAAGGAGAAGATGAAGATCGTTGATATGGATCAGAGCCTGCTCAACCGGGCGATCAACGAGGGCTTCTCCGGCGGCGAGAAAAAGCGCAACGAGGTATTTCAAATGGCGCTGCTCGAGCCCAAGCTGGCGATCCTCGACGAGACGGACTCCGGCCTCGACATCGACGCGCTGAAGGTCGTGGCCGGCGGCGTCAACGCGCTCAGAAGCAAAGAGCGTGCGGTGATCGTCATCACGCATTATCAGAGGCTGCTAAATTACATCGTCCCCGACCACGTTCACGTCCTCTCCGAAGGCCGCATCGTGAAATCGGGCGGCAAGGGGCTGGCGTTGGAGCTGGAAGAGAAGGGTTATGCCTGGACCGAGGGACCGGTGATCCCCTAAAATAATAATGAATCCCGCAGAAGCCAAAGAATTTTATCTGGCGCGGTTCGCCGATCGCGAGCGCCAAAAGCCCCGCGCCGGATCGTGGGGCGACGAGGTTCGACGAGCGGCGATCGCGCGTTTCGCCGCGCTCGGCTTCCCGACGACGCGCGACGAGGAATGGAAGTACACGAGCGTCGCGCCCATCGTAAAGATTCCCTTCGCGCCCGGCGGCGAAAATGGCGTCGGCGGCAAGCAGATCGACGAACTCGGAGAGGCCGCGGATAATCGCCTCGTCTTCGTCAACGGCCATTTTTCCGTGAAGCTTTCCCGTCTTGGAAAGCTGCCGAGCGGAGTGGTCGCGTCCAGCTTGGCGGCGGCGATGAGCGATTGCCGGGAGAAGGTGGAGCCTCACTGGGCGCGCCACGCAGATTATCAGGATCATAGCTTCGTGGCGCTTAATACCGCGCTCATGGACGACGGCGCTTTGCTGTTCGTGCCGGAGAGGGCGGTCGTCCTAGCGCCGATTCATTTTTTGTTTATTTCGACGGCGGCGGACGAAGCGACGGCGAATCATCCGAGGAGCCTGATCGTATTAGAGAAAGGCAGCCAGGCGACGGTGTTGGAAAGCTACCTGAGCTTTGACCGGACGGTCTATTTTAGCAACGCCGTGACCGAGATCGCCGTCGGGGAAGGCGCAGCGCTCGACCATTACAAAGTACAGTTGGAGAGCGAAAAAGCTTTTCACGTCGCGACGCATCAAGCCCAACTCGACCGCGCCGCCAATTTCACTTCCCATTCGATCGCGCTCGGCGGCGCGCTGGCGAGGAACGACGTCAACGCGGCGTTGGACGGAGAAGGCGGCGACTGCACGCTCAACGGACTTTACCTGACCTACGCGCAGCAGCACATCGACAACCACACCCGCATCGACCACGTGAAGCCGCAGTGCGCGAGCCGCGAGCTGTACAAAGGCATCATGGGCGGAAAATCGCGCGGCGTCTTTAACGGCAAGATCTACGTCCATAAGACGGCCGAGAAGACCGACGCCCGCCAGACGAACAAGAACTTGCTCTTGTCCGAAGAGGCCTGGATCGACACCAAGCCGCAGTTGGAGATCTACAACAACGACGTGAAGTGCAGCCACGGCTCGACCATCGGACAGCTCGACGAAGACGCCCTTTTCTATCTGCGCGCGCGCGGCATCGACCCGAAAGCGGCGATCGGGCTTTTGACCCGAGGGTTTGCCGCCGACATCACCGGGCGGATCAAGAGTGCTCCGATTGCGCGCTGGATCGAAAAATTGCTAACGGAAAAAATCGATTTGCTTTCCACCGACAAAGGCAGGCTATGAAGGCAGAGCTTAAACCGGCGCCGTCCTGGGGCGGGCGCGACGTCTCGTTGGACGTGGCCAGGATCAGAGAGGACTTTCCCATATTAAAGCAGCGGGTCCATGGCAGGCCGCTGGTTTACCTGGACAACGCGGCGACGACGCAGAAGCCCGAAGTCGTGATCGACGCGGTGAGCCGCTATTATAGGACGGACAATGCGAACGTCCACCGCGGGCTGCACCAATTGAGCGAGCGGGCGACCGAAGCCTACGAAGGCGCGCGCCGGAAAGTCCAGCGCTTCATCAACGCCGCCGATGTCAGGGAGATTATTTTCGTCCGCGGCAGCACCGAAGGCATCAACCTCGTGGCGCAGAGTTACGGCCGGGCCAATCTCGGCGCGGGCGACGAGATCGTCATTAGCGCCATGGAGCATCATTCCAACATCGTCCCGTGGCAGCTTCTCTGCGAGGAGAAGGGCGCGCGCCTGCGCGTGGCGCCGATCAACGACGACGGCGAGCTGCTGGTGGAGGAGTACGAGCGGCTGCTCACGGCGAAAACAAGGCTCGTGGCCGTGGCTCACGTGTCGAACGCCCTCGGCACGGTGAATCCGATTCGGCGATTGATCGAGGTTGCCCACCGCCGAAATATTTCGGTGTTGATCGACGGGGCGCAAGCCGCGCCGCACACGAAGATCGACGTGCGCGAGCTGGACGCGGACTTCTACGTCTTTTCCAGTCACAAGGTTTTCGGACCGACGGGAATGGGCGTGCTCTACGCCAAGAGGCATCTGCTCGAAAAAATGCCGCCGTACCAAGGCGGCGGCGACATGATCCTCGCGGTAACGTTTGAAAAGACGACCTACAACGCGCTGCCTTACAAGTTCGAAGCCGGCACGCCGCATATCGCCGGCGCGATCGGCTTGGGCGCCGCGATCGACTATGTCGAGGGGATCGGACTCGCGGCCATCGCGAGCTATGAAAAGGATCTGCTGGCCTACGCGACGGCAAGGGTCTCGGAAATCGAAGGCGTGAAGATTATCGGGACGGCGAAAGAGAAGGCCGCTGTGATATCCTTTGTTATGGAAGGCGTGCACGCCCACGACGTTGGCACGATTCTGGACCAGGAAGGAGTCGCCATTCGCACGGGACACCACTGCGCAATGCCGATCATGGAGCGCTTCGGCGTTCCGGCCACGGCGCGGGCGTCGCTGGCGTTTTACAATACCAAGGAAGAGATCGACGCGCTGGCCGCGGCGATGCACAGGGTTCGGGAGGTGTTTATCTGATGTCCGATCTGCGCGATTTATATCAAGAGCTGATTCTCGACCACAACAAGCGGCCGCGGAACTTCAAAAAGCTGGAGGACGCAAACCGGACCGCGGAAGGGTACAATCCGCTGTGCGGCGACAAAGTCAAAATCTACGCTCGCCTCGAAGACGGCCGGGTGAAGGACGTGAGTTTCGAGGGCTCGGGCTGCGCGATCTCCAAGGCGTCCGCGTCCGTCATGACCGAGAGTCTCAAAGGCAAAACCGTGGCGGAAGTGGAGGCGTTGTTCAAGCGTTTCCGCGACCTCGTCACCGGAAAGGAATCGTCGGAAGCCGATATGGGCAAGCTCGTGGTTTTTTCCGGCGTGTGCGAATTTCCTACGCGCGTTAAATGCGCGACCTTGGCGTGGCACGCGTTGGCCGCCGCCCTGCAAGGAAAGGACGAAGCCGTTTCGACGGAATGAGTAGTTTATGGCTGAAGCGTCTCCCAATCCCGTGGTGATCGAGGCCGAGGTGATCGAGGCCCTGCGTAATTGCTTCGACCCGGAGATACCGGTGAATATTTATGAGCTCGGCCTGATCTACGAGGTTAAAGTAGAACCGTCCGGCGCCGTGGCGATCCGCATGACGCTCACCTCGCCGAATTGTCCCGCGGCGCAATCGCTGCCTGGGGAAGTGCAGGCGAGAGTGAAAGAGATCCCCGGCGTGACCGACGTTTCCGTGGACGTCGTCTGGGAGCCGCCCTGGGACCCGAGCCGCATGTCCGAGGCCGCGCGGCTGCAGCTTGGAATGTTGTGATCGGATGATGGAAGGGGGAACAATGGAACGCGATTTTCCAGCGGGAGAAAACGACGAAAAGACGCCGGCGGAAACGACCCCGATCGAGCCGGCCGAGCCGGCCGACATGGATGAATTGGAAGAGGCCGGCGATTTGCTGGCTGCGGACGAAGCCGAGCCGGAAGAAAAAGAGGAGGCCGAGGCGGATCTCGAGGGCGTGCAGAAGAGCAGCGACCCCATCGCACTTTATCTGCGCGAGATCGGCTCCGTGCCCCTCCTGACGCGCGAACAGGAAGTCTCGTTGGCGAAGGAGATCGAACAGGGGGAGCAGAAGGTTTGGGAGGCCGCGCTATCTTCTCCGGCCGCGCTCAGCACCGTTCTCGCAAGATCCAAGCAAGTGCAAGCCGGCCAGGTCGGCGTTTCGGAGCTGCTTCTGAACGACGAAGCGGGAGAAGCGCCGGTTGCTGGCGGCCACGCGGAGAAGCAGTTTATGAAGGCGGTCAAAAAGCTGCGCCCGCTTGCCCGGGCGCGCGAGCGCGTCGTGCGGGAGCTGTCGAGGAAGCGGCTCGCGCAGAGGAGACGAAGACGCTTGGAAGCGCTGCTGCAGAAGAAAAACGGCGAGGTCCTGGCGGCGCTGAAAGAGCTTCGCCTGGGAAAATCGTTTGTCGAAGAGCTGGCCGACCGGCTCAAGAAATCACACGACCGGCTCGTCGAGCTGGAGTCGAAGCTGGCGCGAGCGAAAGGCAACGAGCGAAAAAATATTCTCGCCGAGATCGGCAGGATCGAACAAGAAACGGAGATGCCGTCCGCCGCGCTCAAGCAGAAGGCGGCGACGATCCGCGAGGGGGAAGCGAAGGCGAATCACGCAAAAAAGGTCCTGACCGAATCGAATCTCAGGCTGGTGATCACGATCGCCAAGAAGTACGCCAACCGCGGGCTTCCGTTCCTCGACATGGTTCAGGAAGGCAACATCGGGCTGATGCGGGCGGTGGAAAAATTCGATTACCGGCTCGGCTACCGTTTTTCCACCTATGCAACCTGGTGGATTCGCCAGTCGATCACCCGCGACATTCATAACTCGGCGCGGACGATTCGTCTTCCGGTCCACGTGATCGAGGACAGAAACCGGCTGCTGCGCACCGTCCATTACTTACTGCGCAAGCTCGGACGCGAGCCGCGCCCGGATGAGATCGCGGCCGAGATGGGTCTCGAGCTCGAGGAGGTCAAGCGGATGCTGGGACTCGTGGGCGAGCCGGTCTCGCTCAACACGCCGATCGGAGACGACGGCGAAAGCCGCCTCGAAGACCTGGTCGAAGACCGGCACTCGCCGAAGCCGGTAGACCAGGCGATGGACGCGCACCTGCACGCGCAGATCCGCAAGGCGCTGGCGACCCTGCCGCCCCGGCAGGAAAAGGTCATTCGGATGCGCTTCGGCGTCGGCGAGGCGCGCGACTACACGCTGGAGGAGCTGGGCGACAAATTTTCCGTCACGCGCGAGCGCATCCGCCAGATCGAAGCGACGGCGCTCCGCCGCCTGCGCTCGCCCAGCCGGGCGTTGAAGAACTGACGTCTCAATTAATAGTGAAGTCGGCGTCGCTGGTGTCGCAGATCGCGGGAAAATTCACGCTGCACACCTTGATCCTGACCGTTGTCTTTGCCGGCCCCTTTACTTTCCAAATTTGTGAGCCGTCATTCGGCGTGCTCTTGATAATGCTTTTCCAGGTCGCCCCGCTGTCGCGGGAAAGATAGATCTGCACATTGTGGTTCTTTATAGTGGTGATATCGTTGGAACTCCAGGTGATTGTTTGCGAGGTGCCTATGGGCCAGCTCTCACCGCCGTCAGGTGAGATCACCGTGATGGACGGGCTGGGGCCTGGGAACTCGGTGTCGTTGAGCAGGATGGAGAGCTTGCCGTTCGCCACCGCCAGGTCGGGTTTCGTGTCGCCATCAAAATCGTCGGTTGTGATGGCGAACTGACCCCCTGCCGTGGAGAAGGATTTGCGGTGGCCGAACGTGCCGTCGCCGTTGCCCAAAAGAACGGAAAGCCGGTTGTCGGGAAAATGCGCCGCTGCGAGGTCGAGGGCGCCGTCGCCGTTGAAATCCGCGGTCGTTAGAGAGACGGGCACTCCATCCCCAAGACTGAAGCGTCTTGCTTCGGCAAAAAGACCCTTGACAAGTACGTCTACGTCCGGATTGCGTAACAGAACGTTGACATTTTTCCCCAGCTCGTTGGCCGTAGCCAAGTCCGGTAGACCGTCTCCATTAAAATCTCCCGTGACGATTGATACCGGCTGGCCTGACACGGTGCACTTAGATTCATCGGTTCTACAGTCTGAAGGAGTAAAATTGCCGCTCCCGTCGCCCAAAAGAATCGAAACGGTTTTGCCGGCAAAGTTCGTTATCGCGAGATCCAGATTTCCATCGGGGGGGCTGCTGAAATCTGCGACCGCGATCGAGACCGGCTGATTGCCGACGGTAATCGGGGATCCTGAAGCTTCCGTAAAAGTTCCATCTCCATTGCCCAATAAGATAGCGACGTTGCCGCTAGTGTGATTCGCGACGGCCAGGTCCAGGTTCGAATCGCCATTGAAATGTCCGATGGCGATAAAGATCGGACCATTGCCTGGGGAAAGGTTGGGAAGGACGGAGGTAAATGTTCCATCGCCAATTCCCAAACGAATGGATACGGTGTCGCCGCGAAAGTTGGCGATCGCCAGATCGAGGTGCCCGTCGTTGTTAAAATCGCCGACCGCCGCGCCCAGCGGGCTATTGCCGACGGGCAAGGGAGGAGGTTTGGTAAATCCTAGAGTGGCGGGATCGCCGTCGCCTAAAAGGATGGCAACTTTCTCGCTGGCATTGTTGACCACGGCCAGATCGATCTCGCCGTCTTCGTTGAAATCGCCCGTCACGACGAAGACCGGATTAGCCCCGACGGTAAAGTTTTTGCTCTTTTCGAAGGAAACCGGTTGCGCAAAGCCGACGCCGGCGGTGAGCAAGATAAACGCGACTGCGGCAAAAGAGCGGCGGAGAGCGCTGCCGTCGTGCTGTATTGCGATACGTTTCATCCTACCCCCTGGAACCGAGAAACGGACGGGAGAACGCCCGCCGTCCGGACAAAATTAACGACACTTTATACGAGACCGGACTTTGGTTCAATGGCCCGCTCAAATCCGATGGCGTCGGCTGAGCCGTCGGCGCCGCTTCAGGCTGAATTGAATTTGCCAAACCGTGAGTGTATCGTGAGAAATCCGAGTCCGGTCATGTCACAAACGCTTTATGAACAGATCGGCGGCGAGCGGAAGCTGAGAGAGATCATCGACGTATTCATCGACCGGGTCTTTGCCGATCGAATGATCGGCTTTTTTTTCCGCAACGCCGATAAAACAAGAATTAAAGAGCTGGAATATCAGTTGACCGCCGAGTTTCTGGGCGCGGACATCCGATATCAGGGAAGGCCGCTGGATCACGCGCACGCGAAGCATCCCATCATGGGCGGGCAATTCGCGCGCCGGATGCAGATTCTCAAAGAAACGCTGGAGGATTTTAAGGTGCCGCAAGCGATCCGCGAAGCGTGGTTGCAACACAACGAGAGCTTGCGCAAGCTCATCACGTCGGATTCCGGCTCCGATTGCGATCCCGTCGAGGCGCGGAAGAAATCCGAAGCATCTCACAAGGGCGTATGAAAGCCGTGTCCGACCCGTCGAGATTGCCGCGTTGAAGCTGAGAGAGATATACGCCCGTCCGGGGCCGATTTTCTCCATCGAGTTTTTTCCGCCGAAGACAGAAAAAGGCGACGAGAACCTCTTCGCCGAGATCTCCGTTCTCAAAAGTCTCCATCCCGCCTTTTGCTCGGTCACGTACGGCGCCGGCGGCAGCACGCGAAGCCGAACCGTCGATCTCGTGGACCGGATCCACCGCGAGTGCGGCCTCGAGGTGATGTGCCATCTGACCGTCGTCGGCCAGTCGCAGGATGAAGTGCGCTCGATCTTGACCCGGCTGAAGGAAAACCGCATCGAGAACATCATCGCGCTCTCCGGCGATCCGCCTCAGGGGACGCCGGACTGGAAGCCGCATCCGGACGGCTACCATCACTCGATCGAGTTGGTGAGAGAGGCGGTTTCTCGCGGCTGCTTTTCCATCGCCGTCGCAGGCTTTCCAGAAGTCCACCCGCGCGCCGATAGCCGAGACTCCGATCTCAAATATCTCAAGGCCAAAGTGGACGCCGGCGCCGACGTCGTCATCACGCAACTATTTTTCGACAACGACGCCTACTACAGGTTCGTCGAGGACGTGAGACGGCTCGGGGTGCGGGTGCCGGTCGTCCCGGGCATGCTGCCGATTCTTTCCGTCCCTCAGGTGCGCCGTTTCACGGCCCTGTGCGGCGCCAAAATTCCGCCGCGGCTCGAACACCGGCTGGCCGAGGTGGAGAACGACGAAGAGGCGGCGGCGAAATTAGGAATCGATTACGCCACCGAGCAATGCGCCGGGCTGCTCGCTTTCGGCGCGCCGGGAATCCATTTCTATTCGTTGAACAAGTCGCGCTCGATCAAAGCCATCTTCGCCAACCTAAACCTTTCATCAGGCCGCTGAGAACGCCTAAAAGCGATCTGCCCGCCCGTGAGCCTCTCTCCGGGCCGGCAAACCAACTAGGTTCAATTTGAATTCAACAACATTTCTATGTAGGGGCAGGCCCCTGTGCCTGCCCTTCTTTTTCGGGCGACCACGGGGGGTCGCCCCTACGAAATTTTATCAAACTGAACCGCTACCCAACCCAGGCCTCAATTGAATTCATGATTCCGCGATAGTAAGGTGGTGAAATATTTTGCGGACTCAAGACTGAAAGAACCAGGATGGACGAGACGACCGAACAGATGGCAGTGCGGCGGGAGAAGCTCCAGAAGCTCATGGACTCGGGACACGCGCCGTACCCCAACGACTTCAAGCCCAATCATCTGACCGCGGATATCATAGCCGCGCACGGCGCCTTGCCGGAAGACCGACTCGCCGCTCTCGCAACCGAATTCTCCGTCGCCGGACGGATCATGGGGATCCGCTCGTTCGGCAAAGCGTCGTTCTTTCATATTCAGGACCGCAAGGGGCGGCTCCAGGTTTACGTGCGTCGCGACCGCGTCGGCGACGAGGGCTACCGGCTTTTCGAGCAGTTCGACATGGGCGATATCGTCGGCGTGTGGGGACGCCTGTTCCGCACCAAGACCAAGGAGCTGACGATCGAGGCCAAGGGGATCCGCTTGCTCGCGAAATGCCTGCGGCCGCTGCCGGAAAAATGGCACGGCCTCGCGGACGTGGAAGCGCGCTATCGCCAGCGCTACGTGGATCTCATGGTCAACCGCGAAGTGAAAGAGTTGTTCCAGAGACGCTCGCAGATTATCCGCATCATCCGCAGGTTCTTCGAAGAGCGGGACTTCCTCGAGGTCGAGACGCCGATGATGCAGTCCATTCCAGGCGGCGCGGCGGCCCGGCCGTTCGTCACCCATCACAACGCGCTCAATATGGAGCTCTATCTCAGGGTCGCTCCGGAGCTGTTCCTCAAGCGCCTCCTGGTCGGTGGCCTGGAGCGGGTCTTCGAGCTCAACCGGAATTTTCGCAACGAAGGCGTCTCGGTGCGCCACAACCCGGAATTCACCATGCTCGAATTCTATCAAGCCTATGCGACCTACGACGATCTCATGGCGCTCACCGAGGACTTGTTCACGACCATAGCGAAAGAGGTCGTCGGGGCGCTTAAAATAAGTTACGGCGAGCATGAGATCGGCCTCAAGACCCCCTGGCGCCGGTTGTCGCTCGTCGATTCGATCGCGGAGTACGGCGGGGCGGAGCGGCACGCTTTGGCCGACGCCGCCGGGCTCAGAGCTCTGGCTCAAGGCAAAGGGTTGAAGCTCGAGCCGGGTCTGCCTTACGGCAAGCTCCTCGTCGACGTCTTCGAAAAGTTGGTCGAGCCGCAGTTGATCCAGCCGACCTTCATCATGGGGTATCCGCTCGAGGTTTCTCCTCTGGCGCGAAAGAGCGAGCAGAACCCGGCGCTGGTCGATCGCTTCGAGCTCTACATCGGCGGGCGCGAGCTGGCCAACGCTTTTTCCGAGCTGAACGATCCGGCCGATCAGCGCGAGCGGTTCGAAAAGCAGGCGGCGGCGCGCAAAGCGGGCGACGACGAGGCGCATGCCTTCGACGAGGATTACGTACGCGCGCTGGAATACGGCATGCCGCCGGCGGCGGGAGAAGGGATCGGCATCGACCGGCTGGTGATGCTCTTCACGGCTTCTCCCTCGATCCGCGACGTCATTCTATTCCCATTGCTGCGGCCGGAGCGCTGAAGAATCTTTAACCAAACTTATGAAATATGAACTCTTCATCGGCCTGCGTTATCTTCGCGGCCGCCGGCGCGAAACCTTTATCTCTCTGATCACGGTCATTTCAATTTTGGGCGTGATGCTCGGCGTGATGACTCTCATCGTCGTGATGGCGGTGATGACCGGCTTCGAAGAGACGCTGCGCGACCGGCTGCTCGGCATCAACGCGCACGTGGCGGTGATCAAGCCCGGCGACACTCTGACGGGATACCAGGGCCTCCTCGACAAGATCGCGGGCGAGCGGGGCGTCGTCGCCGCGGCGCCAGCGGTCTTCGGCCAGGTCATGGTGACCTCCGGGAACCGCGTTTCGGGCGTCGTCGTGCGCGGCGTCGATCCCGACCTCGCCAACCGGGTGGTCGATATCGAGCAGTCGCTCGAGCAAGGAAAGCTTTCGGATCTCAAGAAACCGCAGCCGATCGAGAGCGAAGGACGTGCGGTGTCGCTCCCGGGCGTGATCCTGGGTTACCGCCTGGCGGGACAATTGGGTGTCCGCGTCGGAGATCCGATCCAGGTGGTCTCGCCCCTGGGCACGCCTTCGGTCATGGGAATGATACCGAAGATACGGCGCTTCGTCGTGGTCGCGGTATTCAAGTCGGGCATGCAGGAGTACGACGCGACGCTGATGTATATGAACCTCGCCGACGCCCAGCGCTTCTTCGAGCTGGGAGACGCCGTGACGAGCATCGACGTCCGGGTGCAGAACGTCTATCAATCCCTGGACGTGGCCACGCGCATCCAACTGAAACTCGGACCTCCTTACTGGGCGGAGGATTGGTCACGGCGCTGGCCGGGTCTGTTCTCCGCGCTCCGGCTGGAAAAAACCGTCTACTTCCTGGTCCTGCTGCTGATGATTCTGGTCGGCGCCTTCAACATCATCTCCACCTTGATCATGGTGGTGATGGAGAAGCGCAGAGACATCGCCATCCTGCAATCGATGGGCGCAAGCCGGAAGAGCATGCGGAATATTTTTCTCATCAAAGGCTGCGTGATCGGCGGCATGGGCACCTCGCTGGGCTTGGCCATCGGGTATGGCCTCTGCCTGTTGATTCAGGAATATCACTTTATCAAGCTCCCCGACGTGTTCCTCATGGAAACGGTCCCCGTGCGTATTTACTTCAGCAACTTTATCCTCGTGGCCGCAGCATCCTTTGCCATCTGCCTGCTGGCGAGCATCTACCCGGCGCGCCAGGCGGCGAAATTGGACCCGGTCGAGATCATCCGTTATGAGTAATCTTCTCCGTGTGCGCGACCTGTGGAAGTCGTTTCAGGACACGAGCGCGGAGATCCGCGTCTTGAGCGGCCTCGACCTCGACCTGGAGGAGGGCGAGCGGCTGGCGATCGTCGGCGAGTCGGGCGTAGGCAAGAGCACGCTGCTGCATATCCTCGGCACGCTCGATCGGCCGACCCGGGGCCAGGTGCTCTACCGCGAGAAGGAGCTGTTCGCCATGGACGAGGATCAGTTGGCCGCGTTTCGCAACCGCGACGTCGGTTTCGTTTTTCAATTCCACTACCTGCTGCCGGACTTCAACGCCTTGGAAAACGTTATGCTGCCCGCCTTGATTCAAGGTTGGGATTGGGAAAAGGCCGAACCGGCGGCGCAGCGGCTATTGGAAACGGTCGGGCTCAAGGAGCGGGTGAGTCACCGGCCGGGAAAGCTCTCGGGCGGCGAGCAGCAGCGGGTCGCGGTGGCGCGGTCGGTGATCCTGGAGCCGAAATTGATTCTGGCGGACGAACCGACCGGAGATCTGGACGCGCGCACCGGCGCGGAGGTCCAGGATCTGCTTTTCCGCTTGAACCAGGAATCTCGAATAGCCCTTATCGTCGCCACCCACAATCGCGGCTTCGCGGAAAGGATCGGGCGGCAAATGGAGCTCCGGGAGGGGCGCCTTTTCCCGGTGTGAGAAAAGCCGATATTTAGCTTTACAAAAGTTGGCGGATTTGTTACAAAAAGGCCGTTTTGGCAAGGTCTCCCTGTAAGCGGACTCGGTCGATGATTTCAACCGTGTGTAACCTTAAGCTGCCAATCGCCATCGCGCTCGCGGTTTCTCTGCCGTTCTTTTTCTCTCCAGTTGTTCATGCCCAATCGGTTACGCTGAAGGAAGTCAAAATCCAGGGCAATATTCGCGTCGAAGAAGAAGGCGTTCGGCTTCACCTGCAAGCGCGCGCCGGGGAGGCCTTCGATCCTACGGTCGTGGAAAAAGACGTGAAATCGATCTACCGGATGGGTTTCTTCGACGATGTCCAGGCCGAGCTGTCACCCGAGGCCGTGCTCACGTATTCGGTCAAAGAGAAACCTTACGTCAACGAGGTAAAAATTCAGGGCAATTCCCAAATATCGAAGGAGAAGGTCGAAACGGCTTTTGGCATCGCGCCGCGCACTATTCTGGACCGGGACAAGATCGTCGAAGGCATCGGCAAGGTCAAAAAGCTCTACAGCGAACAGGGCTACGTTAACGCGAGCGTCGATTACACCGTGACCAGCGCGGAAAACAACCAGGCCGTTGTCTCTGTGGATATCGAGGAAGGGAACCGCCTCTTGGTGAAGCGGATCTCCTTCCAGGGAAATCGCTCATTCTCGGAAAAAGATCTCAAAGGACTGATGGGCACCAAGGAAGAGTGGTTCCTCTCGTTCATCACCAACCGCGGAGTCCTCGACCACGACTCGCTCTCCAACGACATGGCCATCCTGGCGTCGCATTACTACGACCATGGCTTTATCAATCATAAGATTGCCGATCCGGTGATTTTGCGCAATCGGCAGGGGATCGAAATCGTGATTCGGATCGACGAGGGAGAGCAGTATCGGGTCGGCAAGGTCGAGGTCGGCGGCGATATGGTGGAAGATCCCAAGCTCTTGCTCAAAAAGATGCAGTTGACCCAGGGTCAGATCTTTCGCGGCAGCCGCTTGCGCCAGGACATCTCGAATCTCACCGATACCTATGCCGACAAAGGCTTCGCGTTCGCTCAGGTGGACCCCGTCACGAAGATCAATCCCAAAGAGAAAAACGTCGATATCGCGCTGGTGGTCACCAAGGGGCCGCCGGTTTACTTCAATCACGTCTTGGTTTCGGGAAACAACAAGACGCGCGACAAGGTGGTGCGGCGGGCGGTCGTCCCCGCCGAGCAGGAGCTCTATTCCTCCAACAAGGTCAAGCAAAGCCGCAGCGCGCTGCAGCGAACGGGCTACTTCGAGGATGTCCAGTTGTCGACGAAAAAGACCGACCAGCCCGATGCCGTCGATCTGTTGGTCGACGTGAAAGAAGCGCCGACCGGGACTTTCAGCGTGGGCGCGGGGTATAGCAGCGGCGACGCGTTTGTTTTTAACGCCGGCATTCAGGAAAAAAACCTTTTCGGCCGCGGCCAAGCGGTGAATCTAAACGCCGATCTGGGAACGAGGCGGCAGGATTTTGTCCTGGGCTTCAAAGAACCCTATCTTCTCGATACGCCGCTCAGTCTCGGGGTCGAGGCCTTCAACAGCCAACGCGACTACAGCGATTTCTCGGTGCGGCGGACCGGCTTCGACATCGACACGAGCTATCCGCTCAGGCGCATGAATATCCCATTCCTCGGCCTGTCGCGGCGCCCGGAAGACGATTTGACCTACGATCAGCCGCACTCCTTTCTGGACTTTACCAAGGTCGGGATCGGTTACGAATTGATCCAGAGCAGGTTGGGAGATTTCCAATCCGAAGACAGAGTGCTCACCGGAGTTCCGGTTAGAGATGAAAACGGTAAATTATTCACCGCGCGCGACCCGTTTGCCGATGCCAAGGAGAAGACCTGGACCAGCAGCATCGGCCCGACACTGAGCTACGACAGTCGGGACCATTTCTTCCATCCCACGGAGGGATGGTCTTCCAGGATGGGGTCTAAGTTCGCCGGCTTGGGCGGGGACAATCAGTACATCAAAAACGACGTCAACGGCAAGTATTATTACCCGCTGCTGAAGAGTCCTACCTGGGGCAACTATACTCTGTCCGTGGGCGGAACTTTCGGCTACGGCATCGGCCTCGGCGGCGCCAACGGCGACGGTCTCCCGTTCTTCGATCGCTACTACGCAGGCGGCATCAATTCGGTGCGCGGCTTCACGGATCGCAGTTTAGCGCCTCATGAGAAGCGGGTGGTTTGCAGGAAAATACCCAAGGGGGGCGATCGCAATCCGGACGACGGCTGCGGCACCGGGTCTGATCCCCATATTCAATCCGTCATCGTCGGCGGCGATAAGCTGGTGGTCGGCAACTTCGAGACGACCTTTCCGATCATGGAGCAATACGGGCTTCGCGGCGTGGCTTTCTTCGACATGGGAAACGCCTTCGATGCTTTCCGCTTCAGCGACCTGCGCAGGTCGGTCGGAGTGGGCGGACGCTGGCTGTCTCCGTTCGGTCCTCTCCGGGTGGAGCTCGGATTCCCTCTGAACAAACAAAGAGGCGACGACACTTCCGTCATAGGTTTCGCGCTGGGCGGTCAACAATAGCCCGGCTGTCTGCAATTCTCACGATCCGGAGGCTTACGTGCACAAGGTATTCGGCGTAGTTTTGTTAATCCTGTTAGCCCTGCCCGCATGGGCGCAGCAGATCAAGATCGGCCTCATCGACGTTCAGCGCGTGATCAGCGAGTCGAGCACGGGGAAAAAGGCGCGGGAGAAGTTTCAGGTCCAGGTAAAAAAGATCGAAGCGGATCTCTTGCGGCAAAAGCAGGAAATGGAGAAATTAAAGGCCGATATGGACAAGAAGGGTCCGCTGCTCAAGGACGACGACAGGAAGAACCTGGAAAAAGATCTCCAAAGAAAATATGTTACCTATCAGCAGGACATGCGCGATTCCCAGGAGGAGTTGCAGCAAAAAGAGCGCGCGATGACCGCGGAAATCTTGAAAGAGCTCGAGACGATCGTCAACGAAGTGGGAAAGAGCGAGAAGTTCACTCTGATTTTGGAACGCTCCCAGCTTCTCTATAGCGACCAGGCGGTGGACATCACGGCCAAGGTGGTCGAGCTGTATAACAGCCGGTCAGCGGCTCCCGCAAAAGCCGTCAAGGGGAAGTGACCACGGCTCGTAAGGTCCTTTCAACGCTCGCCCATCTCGTCGGCGGAAAATCGATCGGTGACGACGGGAGCCCGCCTTCCTCAAATCACCTGGCCTTACTTAGTTTTTGCCAAAGATCTTCGCCTCGGCGGCGGTCTACGACCGGTCGTCCTTGGCCGGCATTCGAACCGGCGCCGATTTTTTCCGAACGGGCATCGAGCCTTTCCGTTCGTCGGAGATCGAGCTGGCCCGCGGCGCCTGAATTGAGGGGCAAAAGGGGAGCAAGTCCATGCTCGACGTGAGAGAAATCTTTAAGCGGATTCCCCACCGGTATCCTTTTCTTTTGGTCGACCGGATCGTCGAGGTGGAAGGCGATGAGAGAATCGTCGGCCTCAAAAACGTTACGGCCAACGAGGGGTTCTTTCAAGGCCATTTTCCCGATCGGCCGGTGATGCCCGGCGTGTTGATCTGCGAGGCGATGGCTCAGGTCGCCGCGATCCTCGCCTACGTCTCCAGGGGCGGGAGCGACGGGGAGAAGCTTTTTGTTTTGACCGGACTGGATAAGGTGAAATTCAAGCGGCCGGTCGAACCCGGCGACCAGCTCCGGCTGGAATTGACCCGCCTCAAGCGCCGCGGCTCTTTCTGGAAAATGAGGGGCGTGGCGATGGTGGACGGAAAAATCGCCGCGCAGGCGGAGATTTCCGCCATGGAGGTCCCCAGGGATTAGGAACTTTGCTCAAGGCAAAATGCAAATGTCAAAATGCAAAATGAAAGAAAAGTGGACACTTTGAGTTTTGCGCTTTGCAATTTTCATTTTGCAATGCGCCGAAGACGGAAATGACTAAGATCCATGGAACAGCCTTGGTGGACAAGCGCGCCGAACTGGATCTGGACGTGGAGGTGGGTCCTTACAGCGTCATCGGTCCCGGGGTCAAGATCGGCAAGGGGACACGCATCAAATCCCACGCGGTGATCGAAGGCAATACCAGCATCGGCGAAGGCAATGTGATTTTTCAATTCGCCACGGTAGGCTCGGTCCCGCAAGATTTGAAATATCGGGGAGAGGAGAGCCGGCTCGTCGTCGGTGATCACAACACGATCCGGGAATTCGTCTCGCTCAACCCCGGCACCGCCGCCGGCGGCATGGTGACCCGCGTCGGCAGTCACAACCTCCTCATGATGTATTGCCACATCGCTCACGACTGTATCCTCGGCGATCATAACATCATCGCCAACGGGGCGACCCTCGGCGGCCACGTCGTGGTCGAGGATTACGTGATCGTGGGCGGCCTGGTCGGCATCCACCAGTTCGTGAAAGTTGGCACGAGCGCGATCCTGGGCGCCGGATCGATGGTCTCGAAAGACGTCCCTCCCTACTGTAACGCGACGGGAGACCGGGCCAGGCTCAAGGGATTGAATCTCGAAGGTCTAAAACGGAGAGGCTTCGGCAAAGAGCGGATCGACGCCATCAAGAAAGCCTATCGCATCTTCTTCCAGTCGGGATTGACGGCCAAAGCGGCGCTACGAAAAGTCAGGAGCGAGTTTCCCGATTCCGCGGAGGTTCAAAGTCTGGCTGCTTTTGTCGAGAACTCCCGCCGGGGGATCTGCAGGTGAAAAACGGCGGAATTCAGAAGTCAGAATCCAGAAGCCAGAATTTCGGAACGAAAAGTCACCAGCCTCTTCGCTTTCTTATTCTGAATTCTGGCTACTGAATTCTGCTTCCGGTTTCATTTATGCGCAAGCTCGGCCTCATCGCCGGCAACGGAAAATTTCCCCTGATCTTCGCCGAGCAAGCGAGACGCGCAGGGGTTTCGCTTGTGACGGTGGCCCATCGAGGAGAAACGCCGCGGGAGATCGAGCAGGTCGCGAACGGCGTGACCTGGGTTTACGTCGGCGAGCTGGGAAAGATCATCCGTACGTTCCGGAGGCAGGGCGTCAAAGAAGCGGTGATGGCCGGCGGCATCAAGAAGGTCAAGCTGTTTTCAAATTTCCGGCCCGATCTCAGGGGCGCGGCCTTTCTGGCGCGGGTCAAAAGCCGGGAGGACGACCGGTTGTTGAGAGGAGTGGCGGACGAGCTGGAAAAGGACGGCATCCGCGTTATCGAATCCACGATCTTCCTGTCTCAGATGATTCCCGCTGAAGGCGTCCTGACGCGCCGCGCGCCGAGCGCGGAGCAATGGGAGGACATTCGACTCGGATTTGCAACCGCCAAGGAAGCGGGAAGACTCGGCATCGGTCAGTGCGTCGTCGTCAAGCATCGCGTGATTCTTGCAGTGGAGGCGGCCGAGGGAACCGATGCGGCGATTCGGCGCGGGGGCGAGCTGGGTCGGGGAGGCTTCGTCGCGGTCAAAGTCAGCAAGCCCCAACAGGATCTCCGCTTCGATGTCCCCGCGGTCGGACCGGAAACGATACGAATGCTGCATGAATTGAAAGGCGCCGTCTTGGCTGTCGAGGCCGGGAAGACTATTCTGTTGGAGAAAGACGAGCTCTTGCGGGAAGCCGGCCGCGCGGGGATCGTCGTCGTCGGCGTGAGCGAGGAGAAAGTTAAAAGTTAAAAAATAAAGGGACTTCAGGCTTCCGTGTGAAGCAAGGCTCGGAGATCGCACCGCCGAGGCGCGGAGGGCGCGTCCTTCGACTAAGCTCAGGATGCGCGGCTATGAAAGAATTCCGTTCGTGGTGATCCCTCGACAAGCTCGGGACTAAAGGCGCAGTCGAGGGAGCCTGTCCTGAGCGAAGCCGAAGGGTCGAACCATGCGAACTCCGTGTCTCAGTGGTAAATTTTTCTTCACAGGGAGCCCTGAATAGCCAAAGGCAAAAGGCAAATACTTCCTTGAACAGCGAGGCAAAGATTCCGGTCGGCGTGGTCGGCGTCGGTTACGCGGGAAAACATCACGCGGAGAAATACGCCCTCTCGCCCAAGGCGAGACTCATGGGCGTGGCGGACATCGATGCGGAACGCGCGAGAGCGGTGGGCGCCGAGCTTGGCGTCGCGGCCATGACCGACTACCACGAGCTTTTCGGCCGGGTTCGCTGCGTGAGCATCGCCGTGCCGACGCGGCTGCATCACGAGCTCGCGCGGGAGTTTCTCGCCGCGGGCATCGACGTGCTCGTGGAAAAGCCGATGACGGCGACTTTGGAAGAGGGCGCGCGCCTCGTGGCTTTGGCGCGGGAAAAAGGATTGATGCTTCAGGTCGGGCACCTGGAAAGATTCAATCCGGCCGTCCGCGCCCTCGAATCCGCCGTCCGCGAGCCGAGATTCGTCGAGTGTCATCGTCTGGCGCCGTTCGTGGAGCGCGGCACCGACGTCGACGTGGTGTTGGATCTGATGATCCACGACATCGACGTCATCGCGAGTCTCGTGCGTGCGCCGGTCGCGCGCGTCGAGGCCGTCGGCGTCGCGGTGCTCACCAACGAGCCGGACATCGCCAACGCCAGGATCACTTTTGCGAACGGCTGCGTCGCCAACGTGACGGCGAGCCGCGTTTCGGTCAAACGCGAAAGAAAAATCCGCTTCTTCCAGCCCGACGCGTACATCTCCATCGACTACGATCAAAAGCGGGCGCAGATTTACCGCCGCCCCGAGAAGGGGGCGTCCTGGATGGATATCCGGGGCGAGACGGTCGAGATCCAAGAAACGGACGCTTTGGCGGACGAGATCGATTCTTTTCTGGATTCGGTCCAAAGCCGCGCCGGTCCGCTGGTCAGCGGCGAAGAGGGGCTGAGGGCCCTGGAGATCGCTTCGATGATCAGCGCAAAGTTGAGAGCCGCCGTCTGAGCGTCGATGTGGGAAGCGGCAAGCGGGTTTTGCTGGTGGCCGGAGAGGCGTCGGGAGATCTTCACGGCGCTGAACTGGTGCGGGCGCTCCGTGAGCGCGACTCGACTTTGGAAATTTCCGCCGTCGGTGGAGCGGCGCTCGAAAGCGCGGGCGCCGGGATCGTCTTCGATGTCGACCGGATCGCGGGAATGGGGCTCACCGAACTGGCGGGCAACCTGACGAACATCTGGCGGGCCTATGGGCTGGTCAAAAGAATTTTGCGCGAGCAAAGGCCGAGCCTGTTGATCCTGATCGACTTTCCGGATTTCAATATGCGCCTTGCGGGGGTTGCGAAGAGGATCGGGGTACCGGTGCTATACTATATCAGCCCGCAAGTGTGGGCCTGGCGGAAACGCAGGATCGAAAAAATCGCCCGCTCCGTGAACCGGGTCGCCGTAGTTTTCCCGTTCGAAGCCCCGCTGTACGAGAAAGCGGGAGTGACCGTCGATTTTGTCGGCCATCCGCTGCTCGATGTCGCGCGCGCAACGAGATCCCGCGAGGAAACGCTTAAACGCCTCGGTTTGGACCCGTCCAAGCGGACGATCGCGCTGCTCCCGGGAAGCCGCCGCCGCGAGGTGGCTTATCATCTTCCCGTGATGCTCGAGGCGGCGGCGCTATTGAGCCGGGAGGCGGCGCTCCAGTTCGTTTTGGTTCGCGCCAGCACGGTCGGGCGGGATGCTCTCGAGCCGGCGCTCGCGCGCGCTCGGGTCGCCGTTTCGGTGAGCGACGGAGACGCGTACAATGTGCTTCATGCCAGCGATCTCGCCTGGACCGCATCCGGGACGGCGACGCTCGAAACGGCGCTGATGCTCTGCCCTATGATTATCGTCTACCGGGTGACGCGGCTGACCTACGCGCTGGCACGCCGGCTGGTGCGGGTGGACTTTATCGGCATGGCCAATATCATCGCCGGGAAGAAAGTAGTTCCGGAATTGATTCAGGGCGACCTGACGGCCGAACGGATGGTTATGGAGAGCCAAGCGATTCTCAGGAACCGGGAGCTGCGCGAGCGGATGATCGCGCAACTCGCCGAGGTCCGGGGGCGGCTCGGGGTTCCGGGCGCGGCAGCGCGAACGGCGGACATCGCGCTGGAGATGATGAGCTGATAATCGAAGAGCAGTCCGACGGAGGCGACACTGTGGAAATATATCGGCGCTTACTCAAGTACCTCAGGCCTTATATTTGGCCCTATTTCATCGTTGCCATCATTTGCATGGCGTCCTACAGCGCGACGACCGGATCGGCCCCGCTTCTCCTCCGCCACGTCGTCGACGATATCTTCACGCGCAAGGACCAGACGGCCCTGGCTTATATGCCGTGGATCATCGTCGCCGTCTTTACCGTTCGCTGCCTCGTCCACTTCGCCCACAGCTACCTCATGGATTTTATCGGTCTGCGTATTCTCAATGACGTTCGCGGCGCTTTGAACAGCCATATGCAGTATCTCTCCCTGTCCTATTTTCAGCGCCATCCGACGGGCACCCTCATTTCCCGCATCACCAACGACGTGGGACTCGTGCGCTCCGCGCTGACGGATTCCGTGGCCTCCGTGATGCGCGACTCCATGTCTCTGATCGGTCTGGTGGCGGTTGCGTTCTACATGGATTGGGTCCTGGCGAGCATAGCGTTCGTGGTCTTTCCCGCCTCGGTGTTGCCGATCACCCGCATGAGCAAAAGGATCAAGCGCATCACCAAGCGCAACCAGGTGTCCCGGGGGCGTTTAGTCAATCTGTTGCAGGAAAGCATCCAGGGAAACCGCATCGTCAAGGCCTTCGGCATGGAGCAATACGAGATCGACCGCTTCAACGCCGAAAATAATACGATTTTGAAACAGGCGCTCAAGGCGGTGCGCACGTCGGGATTTGTCAGCCCGGTCATGGAGATGTTGGCCGCCCTGGCGATCGCCGCCGTGCTTTGGTACGGCGGCTATAGCGTCACTTCAGGCGGCCGCACCCAGGGCGAATTCATGGCCTTTTTGATGGCGATGTTTCTCTTGTACCAGCCCTTCAAGGCGCTGGCCAAGACCTATGCGGTCATTCAACAGGGTCTCGCGGGGGCCGAGCGGATCTTCGAAGTCTTGGATAGCGTGCCGGAAATCAGGAACCGTCCCAACGCCCGGCCAGCGCCCGCCTTCTCGGAGGCGGTCGAATTTCGCAACGTCAGCTTCGGGTACGGGCGCAAGCTGGTCCTGAAGGATATCAATCTAAAAATCCGCCGCGGCGAAATGGTCGCGCTGGTCGGAGTGAGCGGCGTCGGCAAGAGCACGCTGGCGGACCTGGTGCCGCGGTTTTACGATGTAGCGTCCGGCAAGATCACGATCGACGGCATGGATATTCGAGATGTCACGCTCGAATCGCTCCGCTCCCAGATCGGCATCGTTACGCAGCATACGTTTCTCTTCAACGATTCGATTAAAAACAACATCGCCTACGGCGATCCCGCGCAGGACTTGGACCATATCGTCGCCGCCGCCCGGGCCGCAAACGCCGAGGAATTCATCCTCGGGACGGCGCAGAATTACAATACGGTGATCGGAGAGCTCGGCATGAAGCTTTCGGGCGGGCAGCGCCAGAGGTTGGCGATCGCCCGCGCGCTGCTGAAGGACGCGCCGATTCTGATCCTGGACGAGGCGACCTCGTCTCTGGACAGCGATTCGGAAAGGCTGGTTCAGGAGGCGTTGGAAAACCTGATGGTCCAGCGGACCACGCTCGTCATCGCGCACCGGCTCTCGACCATTCGCCGAGCGACGCGCATCGTCGTCCTGGTCGACGGCATGATCGCCGAGGAGGGAACCCACGACGAGCTGCTGGCGCGGAAGTCCGAGTACAGCCGGCTCTACACTTTGCAACTCCTGGAAGAGGAGAAAACGCCGGGAGACAAAGTCCTGCACTGACGCTCCATGCAATACTTCTTCTACAATATCGAGTGGACGGTCGGTCTCATTCTCGGCTTGCCGCTGACGCCGCTGTTCCTGGTGCTGGGCGAGAGATACCGGCGGGGATTGCTCCAGCGGTTCGGCTTCTATCCGCTGAAGCTGCGCGAGTCGATGCGGGGCGCTCGGCCGATCTGGATTCATGCCGCTTCGGTGGGCGAGGTTCTCGCGGCGAGGCGTCTCGCGGACGCGTTGAAGGCGAAATTTCCCGAACGGAAGATCGTGCTCTCGACGTTTACGTTCGCGGGACAAGAGGTGGCGCGAAAGAGCGTCGCCGCCGCGGACGCCTGCATCTATTTGCCGCTGGATCATCTCTGGATCGTCGGGCGCGCGCTCTCGGTTTTCGATCCCCGCATGTTGATCGTTTTGGAAACCGAAATCTGGCCCAATCTCCTGCGCCTGTCTTACCGCAAGGGAATTCCCACTCTCCTCTTGAGCGGGCGCCTCTCGCGCGGCTCGTTCCGCACTTATTTCTTTTTCCGCCGTTTTTTCTCGCAGGCGGTCGGACATCTCACCGGGCTGGGCATGCAGAGCGCGGAAGACGCCGAGCGCATGATCCGTCTCGGAGCGGACGCAGAGCGGGTTGTGATCACGGGGAATCTGAAGGATGCTGCGTCGGAAAATAGAAAGAACGCGCCGGGCGCCCTGCTGCCGGATCTGTTGCGAACCGGCGGCAACGACCGCCGCGTTTTTGTCGCCGGCAGCACGCATCGGGGCGAGGAGGAAATTCTTCTGGCGGCTTACCGGGGACTCAAGCCGGTTTTTCCGGATCTCGTCATGGTCTTGGCGCCGCGCCATCCGCAGCGGTTTCCGGAAGTGGAAAAGCTTCTCGTAGGAGCCGGACTCTCCTACATCAAGAGAAGCGAGATGAACGGCCGGACCGATCAGCCCCCCGATGTCATCTTTCTCGATACGCTGGGCGAGCTCGAGACTTTTTATTCCGCCGCCGACATCGCTTTCGTGGGCGGCAGTCTGGTTGAAGCCGGCGGGCACAACGTGATGGAGCCCGCCCGTTTCGGCAAGCCGGTTCTTTTCGGGCCGCACATGGCCAATTTCAGCCGAATCGCGGAGGATCTAAAGCTCGCCGGAGGCGGCATCGAGATTTGTGGGAAGGACGACCTTGCCCGCGAGCTCTCGCGGTTGCTGAGCGACCGGGCGAGCGCGAAAAGGGCCGGAGAGCGCGCCTACGACGTGGTCAAGAAGGACCGGCGGGTCGTGGAAAGGAGCATGGAACTGATCGGCCGCTACTTGTGAGCCGGGATGAACGACGTGGACCCATGGACGCCGCTTGGGATCGAAGAGTTTGGGAGAGAAAAGGGTTATCTTATCGCGCCGTGTGGCTGTCGCTCGCGCCGCTGTCTTTTTTCTACGGTCTCGGGATCCGCATTCGTAATCTGTTTTACTTCCTCGGTTGGCGCGGCGTCCGCAGCCTTCCTCGGACCGTCGTCAGCGTGGGAAACCTGACCGTCGGCGGCACCGGCAAAACGCCGACGACGATCTGGCTCGCTGGCGAGCTCAAAAAGCTCGGCTACCGCGTGGCGATACTCAGCCGGGGCTATAAGAGAACCGGAAAAGAATCGCTCGTGTTGCAGCCCGCTGCCGATTCTTCTCTCGCCGCCGATGACGCCGATGTGCCGGCGGCGGGCGACGAGCCGGCCATGATGGCCCGTCTTTTCGGTTATCGGGTCGGTGTGGGGCGGGACCGATTCGAGCTTGGAACGAGGATATTGCGCGACGGCGACGCCGACGTCTTTATTCTGGACGACGGTTTTCAGCATCGCGGGTTGAAGCGGGACATCGACCTCCTCCTTCTCGGCGCGGACTGGAACGGATGGCTTCTGCCGGCCGGACCTTTCCGCGAGCCGCGGCCGGGTCTCCGCAGGGCGAATTTTTATCTGGTGACCGGCGCGCGCGAGAAATGGGAAAGGCCGCTCTCGCGCCGGCCGCGCGACGCGGTATTTTTCGGCTCGCTGCAGCCGCGCGCGCTTTTGACGTCGGAGCAGGGTCGCTGGAAAGAGTACCCGCTGACCATGCTGGATCGAAGTAAAATACTTGCGGTTTCGGCCGTCGCCGATCCCACGCCGTTTTACCGCATGATCCACGATTGGCAAGGCGAGATCGTGGACACGGTGGAGTTCCCCGATCATCATCGTTATTCGATCCGGGACTGGCAGAGAATCAACCGCGCCGCGCACAACGCGGATATCGTTCTCACCACGGAGAAGGATATCATCAAGCTCGCGCGCTTCCCGTTCGCCAAGGAGCGGCTGATGGCGCTCAGGGTCGAGATGGCGGTGGAAAACGGCACCGCCCTCGTCGCCGCCGTGGAGCGGGTCATCCGGGAAAAGAAAAATGCAGATTAGTCCACGCGCTCGGAGCAAGCCGTTCCGGGCGACGGCGATAGGTCTCTGCCTTGAGGAGGCCGTCATCCCCGAGAGATGCGGAAGCGGCCGAGAGCTGCGCGATGCGAAGCAAAAGGGCAGAACGGGTCGTGGAAGCTGCGCGTCCAGGCGCCGTCGCCCTTCACGGCTCGCTCCCTTCGCACGTGGATGGCCAGGATTGATGTTTTATGGCGGCATCAGCGGCTGAAAACGCTGGCGTTCTCCTGGATCGCGACGGGACGATGATCCGCGACATGGGTTATCTCACGCGCATCGATGAAATCGAGATTCTGCCCGGAGTGCCGCAGGCGATACGAATGCTTCGCGAGAGCGGACTCAAGGTGGCCGTGATCACCAATCAATCGGCGGTCGGACGTGGTATGTTGAAGGAGGAGGAGCTCTGCCGCATTCACCGCGAGCTGGAGAACCGCCTCGCCGCGAGCGGCGCGCGCGTCGATGGCGTTTACTATTGTCCGCATCATCCGACCGAGGCCTTGGGAAGTTATCGGATCGTGTGCGAGTGCCGGAAGCCGAACGTCGGCCTGGCCGAGCGGGCGGCGGACGAGTTGAAGTTCGATCTCGGCCGTTCCTACGTCGTAGGGGACCAGGCGATGGACATGGAGCTGGCGGCGCGCATCGGTGCCCGGGGCATCCTGATCCGAGATCAACAGCCGGCGCCCGGTTGCCTGGCCGTGAAGAGCTTGTGGGAGGCCGCCAACTGGATCGTTCGGGATCTTGCCGGAGAAAAATAACGGAGCGCGCATGATATCTCTCGTTACGGGCGTAGCCGGCTTTGTCGGCTCGCATCTGGCGGAAAGGCTCCTCGCCGAGGGCCATACCGTCCGCGGCGTGGATAAATTCCTCGACAACTATCCGCGCCGCTTTAAAGACTGGAACCTCGCTCAATTGTCGAAGCATCCGCGCTTCGAATTCGTGGACAAGGATCTGGTGGACCTCGATCTCGTC
>DASXUF010000033.1 GCA_036504975.1 Candidatus Binatia bacterium
TCGTCAAGGTCATGCCGCAGGACTACCGGCGCATGCTCGAAGCGCTGCGCCAGGCGGAAAGCCAAGGCCTAGTGGGGGATGAGGCGGTCATGGCCGCTTTTGAAGCTAATAAAAATGATGCTGCTAGGGTGAGTGGAAATTAGACCGAGCGTTTGCGTCTGCTCTGATCAAATAAGTTAAGGCGGTCGAGAAAGGTCCAGCTAGAAGGCGCGCGAGGATTGTGAGCGGAGGCGTACTTTACCAGTACGTCGAGCGAACAATCCGAAGTGCAACGCACTAGATGGGCCTTTATCGGCCGCCGCCAAGGGAAGAGATGGGAAAGCCTACCGGATTCATGGAGATTGAGCGCGAGTTGCCGACGGATCGTTCTCCCTTGGAGCGGGTGAGCGACTGGCGGGAGTTTCACGACCATTTCTCGGAAGCGAAGCTCCAGGCGCAGGGCGCGCGCTGCATGGACTGCGGCATTCCGTTTTGCCACACGGGAACGCTGATCAGCGGCATGGCGTCCGGGTGTCCGGTCAATAACCTCATTCCCGAATGGAACGATCTCGTCTATCGCGGCTTGTGGAAGGAGGCGCTGGAGCGGCTTCACAAGACCAATAATTTTCCCGAATTCACCGGCCGGGTTTGTCCCGCGCCGTGCGAAGGCTCGTGCGTGCTCGGCATCAACGAGCTGCCGGTCACGATCAAGACGATCGAGTGCGCGATCATCGACAACGGCTTCGCCCAGGGCTGGGTTATGGCCGAGCCGCCGGAGAAGCGCACGGGAAAAAAAGTCGCCGTGGTCGGCTCGGGGCCGGCGGGTCTCGCCTGCGCCGCGCAACTGAACCACGCCGGCCATTGGGTCACGGTCTATGAGCGCGACGACCGCATCGGCGGCCTACTCATGTACGGCATTCCCAACATGAAGCTCGAGAAATCTATCGTCCAGCGGCGCGTCGATTTGATGGCCGAAGAGGGCGTCAAGTTTGTCACCAACACGGCCGTCGGCGTGGACCTTCCCGCGAAGAAGCTTCAAGAGGAGTTCGACGCGATCGTGCTCTGCATGGGCGCCACCAAGCCGCGCGACCTGCCGGTGCCGGGCCGGGATCTCAAAGGCGTTCTCTTCGCCATGGAGTTTCTCCACGCCAACACCAAGTCGCTGCTCGATTCCGAGCACAAGGACGGCAACTACATCTCGGCCAAGGACAAGCACGTCATCGTCGTCGGCGGCGGCGACACCGGGACGGACTGCGTCGGCACGGCGATGCGCCATGGATGTAAGAGCCTCGTCCAGCTCGAAATCCTGCCGCGTCCGCCGGACACGCGCCAGCCGGACAATCCGTGGCCGGAATGGCCGAAGATATATCTTCTGGACTACGGTCAGAAGGAGGCGAAAGCCCGCTTCGGCGACGACCCGCGAAGCTACCTGATGTCGCCGCAAAAGCTCGTCGGCAACGGCGACGGTCATGTCAAAGAGCTTCACGCGGTCGCGGTCGAGTGGACAAAGAACAACGGCGCTTTTGTTCCCAAGAACGTCTCCGGCACGGAGAAAGTCTTCCCCGCCGATCTCGTGCTGCTGGCGATGGGCTTTCTCGGTCCGGAGGAAAAAATCCTCGCCGACCTCGGCGTCGAGCGCGACCCGCG
>DASXUF010000034.1 GCA_036504975.1 Candidatus Binatia bacterium
ACCGGACCAACGGGCCCCACTGGAGATACCGGACCCACTGGACCTACAGGCACGACGGGACCGACCGGTCCAACTGGAGACACCGGACCTACAGGACCCACGGGACCCACCGGACCGACGGGACCAACCGGCGACACCGGACCAACCGGTCCGACGGGGCCGACTGGAGCGCAAGGAGCGCCGGGCGGAGCGATCACGGTTCAATACACCTTCAGCACGACGACGACCGACTCCGATCCGGGCAACGGTAATTTACGACTCGACAACGCGACGCAGAACGCTTCGACCACAATAAGAAACGATCTGCTCGACTCGGGCTCGACGGACTGGACGTCTGTGCTAGATACTCTTGATGCAAGCTCTTCAACGGTCAAAGGACAAGTACGGCTTTCGAAGGTCTCTGATCAAACGAAATGGCTGACCTTCGACCTGACGGCCAAAGCCACACCGTCCGGCTATCGGAATTTCACAGTCACCAATACGGGATCGAGCGCGAGCAATCCGTTTGCGGACAGCGATGCGATTCTTTTTGAATTCACTCGCAACGGCGACATGGGCTCCACCGGACCGACGGGCCCCACTGGAGATACCGGACCCACTGGACCTACAGGCGCGACGGGACCGACCGGTCCAACTGGAGGCACTGGACCGACAGGACCCACGGGACCCACGGGACCGACGGGTGACACGGGTCCGACTGGACCGACAGGTTCAACAGGTGCTACCGGAACCGGGGCGACGGCTTGTGCCGCAGCTACGAGCGCGCCGGCAATCGCTAACAGCGAGACTGTGGTGGTCTCCTGCACCGCTCCGGCAAATAGTCTCACGGTCGGAGCCACCTATCGGGTAATAGGATGGACATCGAGATCGGGTACCAATACCGCCACCCCGACGCTCAGAATCAGAGTAGGGCCAACTACCCTGACGGGCAACATCGCTGCAACACTGACTGGCGTGAGTAGTGGGACGGCGGCCCCTCGGTATTTCACAGGGATGATTACCGTCCGTACTACGGGAGCAAGCGGAACCGTGATCGGCGGTCTCATGGAGATCCAGAACGCGGTGGCGGCAGCGGTCAATACCGTGACCTCGACGGTGGCAGTGAACACTACGGTCTCAAACTTGATCGAATTCACTTTTATTTCGGGCCAGGCCTCTAACACCTATACGTTTCATGTGACGTCGATGGAGCTTGTGAAGCAATAAGCAACATTCGATGAGCGATCCGTAAGGTCAGCAATGCCGAAGGCAAAGGAAGGGTTAAGCTGATCCTGCTCAGAATTTCTCCTTGAGCAAAACGCTTTAGTTAGTGTACAAAAGGCCAGGCGCTGGGTTTCGAGTTACCGCGCCGCTTCCATACAGGAGCCATTCTCCAACCGAGTGCAAGCCATCAGCCCTAAATCCAGTTCGCCGCTAATCCGCCAGCCCTGGTTTTGGCTGGGGATAGGCTTAAGCCTGCTCTGCTTGTGGCTTGCCGTGCGCAGCGTTTCTCTGGTTGAGTTGAAAGACTCGCTCAGCTCGGCGCGCTACCTTTGGTTGTTGCCCGCCGTTCTGTTGATCTTGTCGACCGTGGCGACGCCCGCTCAACGGTGGGTCGTGCTGCTGGATCAAAGAGAGCGCCTGTTGGATTCCTTTTGCGCGCAGGGACTGGGATTTTTGTTCACCAATATCCTTCCGCTACGCCTCGGCGAGCCGGCGCGGGTCTTGGCGATGTCCAGACGCTGCCGCTTGCCGGTCATGCAGGTGGCCGCCTCCGCCGTCGTTGAAAGGCTGCTCGATGCTGCAACCAACGTGCTGATTTTGGCCGCGCTGCTGCCCCGGCTCGAGGTGCCCGGCATTGTCCGAGGAGCCGGCCTGTCCCTGGCGGCGCTGAGCTTATCGGGCATCGCCGTTTTGTCGCTGCTCGTGCGTTTCGACCATTGCAGCGAGGCCCGATTTCTCCTCCGGCGTTTTACGTTATTTCCGATCGAAAAGTTGCTCGCGCGCTGGAAAGAACTTGTTACCGGCTTCGCTCCTTTGACCCGCTGGCGGACCGCGCTGCAAGTTTCGTTCTGGTCGCTCACGACGTGGGCTTTAGTCATCGCGTCTTATTGGTGCGTGCTGCGCGCGTTCCAACCCGATGGCAGCGTCGTCGAAGCCGCGATGATGACGGTGACGCTGTCATTCGCCGTCGCCGTGCCCTCGAGCCCCGGCTTCGTCGGGATCTTCCAGTTCGCCGGACAGCAGGCGTTGATGCTGCCTTTCGGCACAAAATACGACGCCGCGAGCGCGCTCGCCATAACTCTTACGGCGCACATGGCGTATTACGTGCCGACCACGGCGTTGGGATTGATCGGGTTATGGCGGTTGGGAGAATCGTTTCTCAATCTCGGCCGGGGCCTCGGAATGGCGCAACGACGCTTAGAAAGCAGCAGTTGAATCTCGCGCCTATGCGTTTTACCCGACTCTAACTTGCGCTATGATCGTAACCCTTCCCGCCGGACGAAAATTTACCTGTCTGTTTCTCGCCTTGCTCGCGCTTGGCGTCGCCGTCTCCTACTCGGACAGTCTCGGCGTCGGTTTCTATTTCGACGACACTTACGGCATCGCCAATAATCCGGCGATCCGAAGCCTCAAAAATATTCCCAGCTTTTTCGTCGATCCCCGCGCGGTCTGGACCGAGCCTACGCAGGTCGACCTTCGGCCCGTTCTGCTGATTACCTACGCCGTCAACTACGCCGTCTCGGGGCTCCAGCCCTGGAGCTACCACGTTCTGAATCTGATCCTCCATTTTATCGCGTCGTGGCTGGTCTTCATCATTGTCCGCGATCACCTTTGGCGGTTCGAGTTTCCTCACCGCGGTGAGCCTGCCGAACCGTGGCCCGCCTCCGAGCGAGGTCCCGACGGCGCCGCGCGCATACCCGCGGCGGCGGCCGCGCTCTTTTTCGCTCTCGCGCCGCTCAATAGCCAACCCGTCAACTACATCTGGGCGCGCTCCGCTCTGCTTTGCGTCACTTTGTATCTGGGTGCCTTTCTCGCTCTGCTCAGCCGCCGCTGGATTTTGGGGTCCGCGTTGTTCGTTCTTGCGCTACTCACCAAGGCGATCGCCGTCACGCTGCCGTTGGTGTTCTTGATCCACGATTTCGTCTACCGCGACCGCAGCCGTTACCCGACGATCAAAAGCTACGCCGCCGGCTGGCGCCGGCTGAGCGCGCCTCTGGCTCTTCTCGCGGCGCTCGCCGTCGCCTATGTCGGTTACCGCAAATTCTTCTTGCCGGATTGGGCTGCGGCGACACGGCACGCGTTCGGCGTCACGCCGGCAATCTGGTTTATGAGCCAGTGGTCGGCGCTGCTTTATTACGTCCGGCTCTTTCTCTGGCCGGACGGACTGTCGGCCGATCATGATTTCCCCCTGACGACGAGCCTTCTCGCCGTCCGCGCCTGGGGCGCGCTCGCCGTCTTGCTCGCGTGGGCCGGGCTCGCTCTCGCCGCCATGAGACGCCACCCGCAAGTGACGTTCGCCACCGCGTGGTTCTTTGTCACCCTCGCGCCCGAGTCGTCGTTCGCGCCGCTGGCGGAAGTCATCAATGACCACCGGCCCTACATCGCCTCATCCCTCGGCCTCGCGGTTCTTCTCGCGTGGTCGATCGAACGCGCCGCGGTGTTTCTATTCGCGGAAAGACAAACACAACGTCAGCTCGCCTTCATTACGGTTTCCTTGATCCTTTGCGTCGCCGCGGTTCCGGTGAACCGCCACCGCACCTGGCAATGGCTCGATCCGCTTCGGATGTGGGAAGACACGACGCGTAAAAGTCCCAACAACAGCCGAGCCTGGATGAACGCGGGGCTGCAGTACATGACCCGAGGTGATCTGGTTTCGGCGCGCCGCCTTTACGAGCGCGCGAAAGAAATCAGTCCGCAGTACGCCTTCGTGCGTATGAATTTGAGCGTTCTCGAGGCGCACGAAGGAAATTTGGACAAAGCGCTTGCCGAAGCCGAGGAGGCGGTGCGGCTCCGCCCCGACCTTTCGCTGACGCACTTCTACCTGGGCCAGGCGCTCAAAAAGATGGGGCGTACGGCAGAGGCCGCCGCGGCCTACAAACACGCGATCCAGCTCGACCCGCGCTACAAAGAAGCCAAGGAGGCGCTGGCGCTCATCGAAAAATCGGATGGGCAAAGCGAGTCGGCGCTGATGGCGGCCGGCCTCTATGCTCTCAACAACCGGCGTGATCCGCAGGCCGCCGTCGTAGAGTTTCGCAAGGTTCTCGAGCGCAACCCGAAGCACTACGGCGCGACCTTCCAGCTCGCGAGAGCCCTCGATCGGGCCGGGAAACCGAAGGAAGCCCATCCCCTCTGGGAAAAAGTTCTCGCCATGGCCCAAAACTACAACGACAAAGAGACGGCCGAAACGGCGCGCGCGCGGCTGGTGCGATCCGACGTCATGCAACTTGCGCAACCAGAAACGATGAAGAAAGGCCTCGATCTTCTCTACACTCGTCGCGATGCCGACGCCGCCGCCGGTGAGTTCCGCAAGATCCTGGAGCAGAATCCCAATCACTACGGCGCGACGTTTCAGCTCGCCACGGCGCTCGATCGCGCCGGCAAAACGAAGCAAGCCCGCCCGCTGTGGGAAAAGATGCTCAAGCTGGCCGAAGCCGCCAAAGACCAAGAGACGGCAAAGACGGCTAAGGACCGCCTCGCGAGCGGGCCGTGAGGCAAGCGCAGAGACGCTCCGGATCAACCGACCCGGCGCACGATGCGCATCTGTTTTAGAGTTTTCGCCGCTTGCGAGAAATATTCCGCCGGCCGCGGCTTCGAGAGAATCCAGCCGGCATAACGCTGAACCCCCTCTGCGACGCTGACGGTTGGCTTCCAGCCGAGCGCTGTGATTCTGGAGTTGTCGGCTATGAGATGGCGAAAGTCGACGGGACGAAACTCGCCCGGCGTTACGGGATCCACTTTGGCCTTGTAGGCGTCGCGCAACAAGCAAGCAAATTCCATCACCGTTGTCCCTTTGCCGGTTCCGACGTTGAACACCTGATAGTCGGCTGCGTCGCTTTCCAGCGCCAGCACGTTGGCGCGCGCCACGTCTTCGACGAAAACAAAGTCGCGCATCTGCTTGCCGTCCTCGTAGATGACCGGCGCCGCCTGATTCAGCAAGCGGGTGGAGAAAATCGAGCAGATGCCCGAGTAGGCGTTGAAGACCGACTGGCGCGGCCCGTAGGTCAGCGAATAGCGCAACGCTACCGAGGGGATGCCCCACTCGCGGCCCAACGCCAAGGTCAAGCGTTCTTCGAAGTATTTCGAGATGGCGTAAATGCTGTTCAGCTTGAGCGGCGCGTCCTCGTCCACGGGGATGCCGCGCGTCGGAGCGCCGCACGTGGGACAGCGCACTTCCCATTCGGCGCGCTCCAGTTGCGCGATCGTGCGCGGCTCCGGCGAGCACGGCCCGCATTTTTCACAGGCGTACTTGCCCTCGCCATAGACGGCTTGCGAGGAGGCGGTGACGATCTTCCGGATATTGAGCCGTTTGGCGCGGATGACCTCGAAGATACGCGCCGTCCCGCAGGCGTTAACGTCGGTCATCTTCGTGAGTTCGGGGGCGAAGCCGCCGTACGCGGCTTGGTGGAAGATGACGTCGACGCCGGTGACGGCCTTCTCGACGTCGTCCAGGCTGCGCATCTCGCCTTGAACGAACTCGGCGTCCTTCGGCACCCAATCGGGTTTCCCTTCCATATGGGTGCACTCCTCGAGGTTGTCGAAAATCCGCACCTCGTGGCCCTTCTTTAACAGAAGATCGACGACGTGAGAGCCGATCAGGCCCGCGCCGCCGGTGACGAGCGCTTTCATTTCACCCCTACGATCTCGGCCAGGGTTCGGGCCGCGTACTCGACCTGTTCGTCGGTCATCTCGGGAAACAGAGGCAGGCTCAGAGCCCGCTCGCAGGCGCGTTCCGTATTGGGAAAGCTCCCCCGGCCATGGCCGAGCCCGGCGTAAGCCTTCTGCATGTGCAGCGGCCTCGGATAGTGGATCGCCGTCTGAACTCCCCGTGCTTCGAGCGCGGATCTGACGGCGTCGCGGTTTTCGACATAAACGACGAACAGGTGAAAGACGCTTTCTCCCCCAGGATGATCTTGCGGCAGCGCCACCCGCGCGCCCGCGAGCAGCTTTTCGTAGCGGCGCGCGATCTCGCGCCGCCGCGCCGTCCATTGATCGAGACGCTTTAGCTTCACGCGCAGGATCGCACCCTGAAAACCGTCCATGCGATAGTTGTAGCCGACGAAGTCGTGAAAGTAGCGGCTCGTCTCGCCATGATTGCGCAGCGCGCGCGCCGCCGCGGCAACTTTGTCGTCGTTCGTCGTGAGGGCGCCGCCCTCGCCGTAGGCGCCGAGATTTTTCGCCGGATAGAAGCTGAAAGCGGCGGCGCGGCCGAAGCCGCCGACGCGCTTGCCGCGGAAGCGCGCGCCGTGCGCCTGGCAGGCGTCCTCGATGACGGCAACTCCTCTGCGCTCCGCGAGCGCGATGATCGCATCCATGTCCGCCGGCCGCCCGTAGAGATGGACGGGCACGATCGCGCGGGTCGCCTTGGTGATGGCCCGTTCGATCTGCCGCGGATCGATGTTGGCGCTGGCGGGGTCGATATCCACGAACACGGGTTTGGCCCCGGTATAAGAGATAGCTTCGGCGGTGGCGATGAAGGTATTGGGCGTGGTGATCACCTCGTCTCCGGGCTTTACCGCTGCGGCCAGCAGCGCCGCGTGCAGCGCGCTCGTGCCCGAGTTCATCGCCACGCAGTGTTTGACTTCGCAGAAAGCGGCGAACTCCTCCTCGAACCTGGCCACCTCGTCGCCGAGAATAAAGGAAGCGCTCTGGCCGACGCGGTCCAGCGCCGACAGCACCTCTTCGCGCAGAAAGGCGAATTGCGCTTTCAGATCGACTTGCGGAACGCGCATGTTATTGCTTCAAGCCCAGGCGCAAGAAAAAGAGCGGTTTCAAGTTGGTGAGCCAGTCCCTGAGCCGCACCTTCGTGTAGGAGCCGTCCGTCGCCGGGCGGTAAATCTTGGAGACCGGCACCTCTCTCACCCGATACCTTAGCGCCGCCGCTTGGTAGTGCATGTAAAACTCGATCTCGTAAGAATGGCCAAGCCACTCCTGCGCCCAATCCAAACGCCGGTCGCGAAGGAAGGCGGCGCGATAGGCACGAAACCCGTTCGTGCAGTCCGTATAGCGGCGCATGAGAAAAAGAGAGAAGGTCCGGGTGAATACCCGCATGGCCAACAAGCGGTGCGTCGGCAGGCCCGCGCTGTTGCCCCCCGGTAAAAAACGCGAGCCTTGCACGTAATCCGCCTGGCCGCTGAGAATCGGCGCGAGCAGCCGCTCGATTTCCGCCGGGTCGTCCTTGCCGTTTCCCGCCATGATGACGAAAATATCGTAATTCTTCTCCAGCGCATAGCGGTACGCCGAGCGAATCGCGTCGCCGCAGCCCTGATGCGAGCGATGCGTGATCACGGTGCAGTAGTCGTATTGCCGCAGAATGTCGGACGTGCGGTCCGTCGAGCCGTCGTCCACCGCGAGGACCTCGTGGACGATTTTCTTTTCCACCACCGGGCGATAGCGCTCGAGGAGCCGCCCGATCTGTTCCTCCTCGTTGTAGACCGGCAGAAACGCGATTACGCTGGCCGTCATCGCTCAATACGCGCGGCGGAAGAAGCGGGCGACACCGTCCGCAGCACCACCGCCGGGTTCCCCGCCACGACCGTGTGCGCCGGCACGTCCTTGGTGACCACGCTGCCGGCCCCGACCATAGCGCCCTCGCCGATCGTCAAACCGCACAGTATCACCGCGCCGCTGCCAACGGAAGCGCGCCGGCAAACCCGCGTCTTGATGACCTTCCAGTCGGCTCCGGTCTGCAGGGTGCCGTCGGCATTGACGGCAGCGGGAAACCGGTCATTGATGAAGACGACGTGGTGGCCGATAAAGCACTCGTCCTCGATCGTGACGCCCTCGCAAACAAACGCGTGCGTCGAGATCTTGCAGCGCTTGCCGACTTTTGCCCCTTTCTGGATCTCGACGAAAGTCCCGATCCTGGTGCCGTCGCCGATCTCACAGCCGTAAAGATTGACGAAGGCGAAGATCTTCACGTCTTTTCCCAACTTGACGTCGGCGGCGATGCGGGAGTATTTGGCCGCAGGCCGCTGCGCGCGCCGTCGGGATCTCATACCTTGATCCTGGCGCCGCCCGCGCCCAACGATTTGGACGCGGCTTCCAACAGGCGGACGACGGTCAAGCCGGCGGCGGCGTTGGTCCGCGGGATTGTGTTGAAGCGGACGCACTCGACGAAGTGCTCGCACTCGATCGAGAGCGCTTCACGGTTGTCCAACTTGGGCGCCCACACGTCCCCCATCCGGTAATCGATCAGGGTGTTGTAAATGCTTTCCTGTGTGGTCACGCGAATGCCGCGGTCGTACACGCGGACCTTTTCGCTGGGCTCCATGTCGTTGTAGACGAGCATGCGCCGGCTGCCGCCGAAGAGCATTTGGCGGATCTTGACCGGAGATAACCAGTTAACGTGCAGGTGCGCCAAAAAGTTATTAGGATAATGGACGGTCATGTAGACCACGTCCATCAAGCCGCTGTTGGTATGATCGGCGCCCGTCGCGGAAACATATTTCGGTGCTTCGTGCACCAAATAAGTGAGGATCGACAGGTCGTGCGGTCCAAGATCCCAGAGCACGTCGATGTCGCGCTGAAATTTTCCGAGGTTTACGCGTACCGAGTCGAAATAGTAGAGCTCTCCCAACTTCCCGTCCTCCAGGATCTCCTTCATCTTGCGCACGGCGCCCGTAAAGATGAAGGTGTGGTCAACCATCAAGACAAGACCTTTCTTATCTGCGAGTTCAAGCAACTCTTCGGCTTCCTGCACCGTCTGGGTCATCGGCTTCTCGACCAGCACGTGCTTGCCTCTTTCGAGAGCGCGCTTGACGAGCAGATAATGCGAAGTTACCGGAGTGGCGATGACGACGGCGCCCACCTCGGGATCGCCGAGAATTGCGTCTGCGCTTTCGGCGGTGTTGACGAAAGGGTAGCGCTTTTTGACCAGCGCGCGCCGCTCGGCCATCTTGTCCGCGCACCACTTGATTTCGACTCCGTCAACCTCGGCGAAGTTTCTGACGAGATTCGGACCCCAGTATCCGTAGCCGATCACGCCGATTTTCAGCCGGCCTAAACCGAGCATCCGCGTCGCTTGGGGCTGGCCGTCGCCGGTCCGCTTGGGGACTTGCAGGACTGTAGGTAACTCGGCCGGAATAGGGAAATCGACCTCGCTTTCCTGACTATTCATACGCTCAATCTCTAGCTAACATTACAGGGACAACGCAATTCCAGGGCCAAATTTCCACCCAATAAAGACGAAAGTCGTGAGGTTTTGGACGTATTTCAGCATAGGCGGGTGTCATGACCTCGGCGATTGTCAAACAATTGACGCTGGACTTTTAGTCAAATTCACTTCACGTCAGAGATCAGAAAACCCAAAAGAATATGCCGACAGGAAAAGCCACGACATACGCTTTCATCAGGAAGCCAAACAACCCATCAAACCGGAGGCAATAGAATATCGCGAAGGGCCATGCAACGGCGGCCGTGATCAGTGCGGCATCCAACCAAGAAAGAATTCCGTTAGCCAGGCCCCAGGAAAGGAGAACGACGACGACGCCCCAGATGGCGCCGTTAACGAAGAATTCTGGCGATCTCACTTTGGTCGAGATTCAGGAATCTACCCTGGCGAAGGCATTCATTGCTCTTCGTTATTCCAAACGGAGAGTCTATCGTCACACTTGTACGTCATCATAAGCTTGACGCTGGGTTAGCTTCCCGATCAAGAGTGCGCCCGCCAATAAGGCGAAGTTCTCCGGCAGAAAAATAAACCGGCAGCTTGCTGCCGTCGCGCTCCTTCGCCCCGAAGGATTCGGTCCACGGTTCAAGCTATTTTCCGTTTTCTTACAACCTCGCGTGGTCAAGCAGTTTCATGAAGTTCCGCTTGGGCTTGTGCGCTACGCGGACTTCGTCCAGGTAATTTGCGAATTCGGCGTGTCGCCCGAGCCGAACCATCAACCAGCGCACCTTACGCAGGAGACCGATGGCCTGCCGGTATGCTTCGTTGTTCTTCCCATCGAGCGTGGGCTCGATCTGCCGCTGATAGATCGGAAGCGTATTTTCAGGATCGTCTTTCTCCCGCTTGGCGGCGAGCTCCAGCCACAGGTCGTTCGAGCAGCCGCCCTCTTGAGCCTCCCGCCAAGCGGCTTCCATATCATTCTCCCAGAGAAAGATCCGAACAAGCTCAGAACGGTCCGCCTTACAATACCAAGACCTCCGATCCCTTTGGCCCTCGGTCTTCGCCTCAGCGATGCTCTTACGCAGAAAGTCGAGCGCCTTCTCCCGCCATGGTTTCCACGCGCCGAGCCGTTCGGCATGAGATTTCAGTCTCTGGCATGTTTCAAGACCCGGCGATTCGATGAATTCGGCCCAGATCAGAGCCATCGCCTCGTCGTGGCGTTTGCGGCGGTGGTACTCCCTCGGCCAGAAACTCGCGCAGCCGCGAATCGGTCCGATTGGGAAAGGCCTTGACTCCACGTTCCGCCCACTCCAGCGACAGGTCGCCCTTTCCGGCCTTCTTGTAGGTTTCGGCGATCTCGAGATAGTCGTAGGCCAAGGAAAGGTCGCGCTTCTTGACGGCGACAACCGCCTCCACGTCGCCCGTCTGCCGGGCAAGAGTCTCCATGATGTGCGTGATCCGAAACCGTCTCCCGTATTTCTCCGGATCATCGCGGCGAGGACCGAGCGGCGGCACTTTGGCCCATTCCGCCTCCGCCAGCTTCCGATAAACCGCCAGACCCTTTTCACCGAGGACATCCGCGTAGGTCTCCGCCGCGCCGTAGAAGGTGTCATAGTCCGTGCGCAGCTCGCACTCGAAGAGCCGCTTGGCCAGAGCTTCCGGCTCGGGTTTGGCTTTCTTGCATGCCTTGTGATGGAGATCTTGGAGCCGCTCGAGGATGCCACCCATATACCCGTCCGAGTCATCGACCGATCCCATGGCTTCCTCGGCGGCTTTGAGAGCGTGTTCCATGAGCTCGACGACCGCCGCGGCGTGTCCCTCTTTCAAGAGTTCCTCCACGGAATCGATCGCCGATTCGATCCCGCTGGCGTACTCGTAAGCGCTTCGGTAGTCAACGAATCCGCCCCAGTCCAAAGCGTCATCGATCAACCGCCGATAGGTGGTGAGGTCGAGCCCCTTGGAGGTTTTTTTTGCGGCCTTCATCAAAAGGCGCTGGCGCAGACGGTCATCGTCCGTCGCGTGATCCACGAGCACATCTACCAGCGCCTTCTTATCCTGGGCTAAAAGATAAGCGCGAACGTCGTCCATGGTCACAGCCGGGGGCGATTGGCCTTTTACCGACAGCCTTGCCTGTCCACCTTTCGAGGTGAGCCTCAAGGTCGAACCTTTGAGCCATGCGAGTCCAACCGCCACGCAATGCTTGCAGAACGCACCGTCCGCCCCCACGGGACAAGTACACAAGTATTCCAGACTACGGTCCTCAATCCACAGCTTGACCCGATAAGGCCGGGTTCCTTGCACTTTTGCCGTGATCGTCCCCTCGTGCTCGGTTACGGCCTTTACTTGTCCATTGACGAAGTAGTCCTCGCCACGCTCGAACGACCGCGCCCCCGCCATGCGGCGCAGAGTGGGCCGGTCAATTAAGGCCGCGAGAGGTGAAGATGCTTTCATGGAGTGATCTCTACTGACCACCGCTAACCTAAGACTACTCCAATCATTCAAGAAAGGATTCCCTTTTCCGCGGACGATGGAAAATGCCGGCCTCTGGACAAGAAGTTAAAGTTCCAAAAAACATTTTTTGCGCTCGGACCCTCCCTTAAAACGAGGCTCGAACTCAACTGGGGGCGTTTTCATTGGGAAGCTACCACCAATCCCCTTATTAGCTACTTTCCTTTCTAATTAGCCCTTCCACTTCTTGAATAAAGACCTCCGCGTCGGCAATTTGCGCTTCGGCATCCTCTCGGGAAAATTCCGCCAGCTCCGTATAGTCAGCCATTTCTCTGGAGCGCCGCGCGTCCTTTAAAATGACGCCCAATCGCTTGTGCACCCTACCCGTTTTAACGAAGTGCTGGTTGAACAGCGAGATTACGCCGGAATGCTTTGCGACTCTCGATTCCCTTCAGCCCCTCGAGTGCCTCGCAGCCTGAAAGATCGCATAATAGGATCGACTGACCGAATCCGCGAAGTCATCATTAAGAAGTAAATCACGCGCCGATTTTAGATGCTGCTTAGACCTGCGCAGCCTTGCTAGGCTTAAAGCTTTCCGTTGCTGTTCCTCCCCGCTCATAGGGAAACGCTTTCGCGCTGGATATTTTTATAAAAGGGCGTCTTACTCCTCATTTTGTCTGTATTCATCGGCGCTCAAAACTGTCGGTGCGAGATTAGTGCTGTAAGCGAGGGCGACTTCGAGCGACTCCTCAACGATCCGGCGGCAGAGGGCTCGGTCCCTCTTTCGCACCACTACCAAGACGTCCAGATCCGACTCGTCTGTTCCTTCTCCGCGCGCCCCGGACCAAAAAGGCGTAACGATAGCAGATCCCCCCAGGAAGGATTGTGGCCTGCCATGAGCGAGCCGGGGTTCTTACCCGCGAGTCGAAGAACCCGATAGCCCTTCGACGTTGCTCGGGGCACCATTCGACTCGATATGGTCCAAGTCCTTTTTGGCCTGCCATGAGCGAGCCGGGGTTCTTACCGGCGAGTCGAATGGTGGAGCCGATGGGAGTCGAACCCACGACCTCTTGAATGCCATTCAAGCGCTCTCCCAACTGAGCTACGGCCCCACCTGCGGGAAGAAGTGACAATGAGATAAAAGTAAGAGAGCAAGACTTAAAAGTCAAACACGAAAGCCGGATTGGGTCTGAATGCTGAGCCGTCGTTTGGGGGCAGTGGCTCATTTTGAAGCGGCAGAGCTATCCAATGAAAAGAAGGTCGGGTAAATACCTGGGTCGAGTAAAGGCAAAGACCCGATTGTCCGAGGCAAGTCATTGCGTCTATGATTGCGGCATTCAGTCAAGGAGGCAAATCATGAAAACAAAAATTGTTCTGATTATTGCGCTGGTCATATTGTCAGCGGCCGCACAGGTATCCGCGAAGCCTTCGGCCGGTGGGCAGGAGTCCGACTTTGCGCTCTTTGATGGGACCGATCCGAGCGCGAACGAGATTGGCGCCCAGTGCGCAGCAAAGCTCGGATCATCGAATCACGCGGTGGCCTTCACGTACTATGTGACCGTGTCGAATTGGAGCGCGACGGTGAAGGTCCTAAGGGTCCTCTACGCGGATGGACAAGAAATAGCTCGATACCAGATACCCCCCTTCAGCTCCTTCAGCTTCACGCAGGCGGCCGGCGGAACGGCGGGGATAGATGACTGGATCAGGGTCTTTGCCGAGGGGCCCGTCCCATCGGGAATTGCCGGCTCGATGAGCGCCCTCTTCCCGGCCGCGGCGAAGCCGCATCCGAGCGTGGGAAATAATTTCTGCACTACACTGACGGCGCCCGCTCCGTAGGACGGCTCGACACTGGCAGCTTACCGGTGACTAGGTTGGGAGTTGTGGCATGGTTTACGGCCATGCTCACAACTCTCTTTTTTTCCGCTTTCAGCCTTCCGCCTTGATCCTTCCCTTCACCATCTCCTCCGCGTGGCGGATGGCTTTCTCCGTCACTTTCACGCCGCCGAGCATGCGCGCGACCTCGGCAACTCTGTCGCGCTCGCCGAGACGGCCGACTTCAGTGAAAGTCCTTCCCTTCGCGACCTCTTTTCTGACGACGTAGTGGGAATCCGCCAGCGCCGCGATCTGCGGCAAATGCGTTACGCAAAGCACCTGGTGCAGAGCCGCAACTTTTTTTAATTTCTGCCCCACGATCTCGGCCACCCGACCGCCGATGCCTGCGTCCACCTCATCGAACAAGAGCGTGGGAATGTCCCCGCGTCCAAGGACGAGAGATTTGATCGCGAGCATCAGGCGCGACAGCTCGCCGCCGGAAGCGATCTTCGCCAGCGGCTTCACCGGCTCGCCGGGATTGGGCGAAAAATAAAATTCCACCTGGTCGATTCCCTGCTCGGTCAATATTCTGCCGTCGGCGACAAAGGGCGAACTCTCGCCCATTGCGCCGGGTTCGAGAAAGCGGGCGTCGAATACCGTGCCGGCCATGCCGAGAGTCGCGACTTCTTTCTCCATCTCTTTCTTGAATTTGGCGGCCGCCTTCTTGCGCTCGCGCGAAAGCGCTTCGGCGAATTCCCAGGCGGCGCGGCGCGCTTTTTCCGAGGACGCCTCCAGCGCCGGAATCTCTTCCTCGCCGCGCTCCAATCCCTTTAGCTCTTCTGCGATTTTCTCTCCGTGTTTGAGAATTTCTTCGATCGAGCCCTGATACTTGCGCTTTAGCCGGCCGATCTCGGCCAGCCGCTCTTCCAACTGTTCTTGCGCTGCCGGATCAAACTGGACGCGGTCGGTATGGCGGCGTAAAAACGATGCCCCCTCCTGCAATTGCGCCTGCGCGGAATCGAGCAACTCCACCGCCGCGTTGAGACCGCTGTCGATCCGCGCCAGCTCCTTCAGCCGCGCGACGTATCTGCCCAACCGGCCGGCCACCGCCTCGTCGCCCTCGTAGAGCAGCTCCTCCCCTTCCTTGCAGCCCTGAAAGAGCTTCTCCGCGTGCATCAGGATATTTCTCCGCTCCTTCAATTCCTCCTCTTCTCCGGGCTGCAAGCGGGCGCGGGCGATCTCCTCCGCCTGCGCGCGCAGCCATTCCTCTTCGCGCCGCCGCTTGTCGAGCAGCTCCTTGGCGCGGCTCAAATCGCTCCAAGCCGCCGCGAGAGCGGCATATCTCCCGCTCATCGCCGCGGCTTTTTCGCTCAAGCCGCCGTAATCGTCGAGCAACTCGAGATGACTCTCGGGCCGGAGCAGCGTCTGGTGCTCGTGCTGGCCGTATATGTGAATGAGGCTCGGACCGATCTCGGAGAGAAGCCCGAGGGGGCAGAGGCCGCCGTTTAAATAGATGCGGTTTTTTCCCGACCGGCTGACGACGCGCTTGATGACGAGGTCGTCGTCGATCTCGTGCCCGCCGTCGCGAAGCTTTTCCTTAAGCGCCGCCGGAAACGACTCGAACAGCGCTTCGACGCTGGCCTCTTCCTCGCCGTGGCGGATGATGTCGGCGGAGACCCGCCCGCCGGAGATAAGGGCGAGCGCGTTGAGCACGATCGTCTTGCCGGCGCCCGTCTCGCCGGTAAGAACGTTGAGGCCTGCGGCCAGATCCAGGGCCACTTCGTCGATGACAGCGAAATTTTTAATTTTCAGCCCACGCAGCATCCGAACATCCCCAGATTATTCATACCACCGGTAATCCTGTCGACAGAGCGTCATTTCCTCCGGTTCCTCAGGGGCGAGCCTTCCAGCCGCAGGCAATAGCTCCGTGCCTCGTGGACTCCGTCGAGACATTTACACTACAGCATACAATCGAACCACCATGCTCCGGGATGCCAAGCACCGCACAAGCCATTGAACCTCCCCGTCCCTGTGCCTGCGGCTTTCATCCTCGCCCCCTGCGGAACCGTGTGCCCGCGTGGAAGCGGGAAGCCCGAGAGCGCGAGCCCGAAGGGCGAAGGGCACAGGACGTGGAGCGACACGGCAGGCCCCTGGCAGATGGAGTTAGACCCTTAGGGTGGACGGCGAGGGCGGCCTTCGAGCCACAGAAACTATTGCCCTCGCCCGGAGCGGCTCGCACTTGAGGGCTGATCATGTGGATAATCCCACTTATCGCTCTCCCCATTTGAGCTTGTCGCGGAGGATCTCGAAATAACCGCGCGAAGGAGCTTTCACCAACGAAACCGGCACGCCGTAATCTCTCGCCTCGACGATGTCGCCGTCTTTCAAGACCACGCCCTGTTGTCCGTCGGGGCTCAAAAACACCGTATTGCCGCCGGAGCGGACCACGACGCGAATCGTCGATTTGCTGGAGACAACGATCGGCCGGTTGGTCAGCGTATGCGGGCAGATGGGCGAGAGCACGATCGCTCCCAACGACGGATATAGAATCGGCCCGCCGGCGGCGAGCGAATAGGCCGTCGAGCCGGTCGGCGTCGAGATGATGAGCCCGTCGGCTCGGTACGTGCAGAGATATTCTTTGCCGACGTAAGCTTCGAGGTCGATGATGCGCGAGCGCGCGCCTTTGGCGATCACGGCGTCGTTCAGCACGCGAAATTTTTTTGGCTTGGCTCTCTTGCTTTCGACCCGGACTTCGAGCGTCATCCGCCGCTCGACGGCAAAGTCTCCCGCCAGCGTTCGCTCCAGCACCGATTCGAGCTCATCGGCGGCGACCTCGGTCATGAAGCCGAGCCCGCCCAGATTGACGCCCAAGATCGGCACCTTCGGCCGCTCGACCAGCCGCGCGACGCTGAGCAAGGTGCCGTCGCCGCCCA
>DASXUF010000035.1 GCA_036504975.1 Candidatus Binatia bacterium
ATCGATTGATACACTCCTTCGAAAAACCAGGCGAAGTAGGCCGTGCCCATGCGGAGGCAATATTCCAGGCTGAAGCCGGGACGGGTCTCGGCGCGCCCCTCTTCGAGCATCTTTCTCAACACCATCCAGTCGAGACCGGCGTGCGCCATCACGCCGTCGTGCTCTTCGAGGTCCGCCTGAGCGTGGACGCGGAAGTAAACGATCTTCTCCTCGGGAATCTTGTAGGCGTTTCTCAGCGCGCCGCCGAAAAACTTGGCCCAATGGCCGACCGCTTCCTCGACGCAGAACGAAGCCCACCATTCGGCCATGGTGCCTTCGTAGAGGACGCCGCGATAGTATTCCAGAAACGCGCGGCACTCGGGGAGCATCTCGTACTCGATCATCTCGTCGTCTTTGAGACCGAAGTTTCGCCCCTGCTCCAGCACGATCAGGATGTGCCCCGGCGGCTTCGGGTGAATCATCTCGTCGGCGACGTGGTTGGCGAAATGCTTTTGCAATTCGGGGTGGCGCTTGAAGAACGGCAGGTGGCGCTGATAGGCGACGCCGTGAAAATTATTGATCTCGGCGACAAAGCCGTACCAGTTCTGCCAAAAGACCTTGATCGCCTCCATGGGCAACGTTCCCTTGGCCAATTCCGTGTGAAACCGGCCTTTGAAAAGCCAGCGGTCCGCGAGCCCGAGGAGATATTCTTTTAAATCCGCGACGACCTTTTCGGCCTCCTGCGGCGATAATTTTTTGCCAAAGTAGTCTTTTTTATTGTTGGCAGTCATGTTTTCCTCCTTCACATACGCGAGAAACATACGATAATTTGTAGGGGCGACCCTGCGTGGTCGCCCAAAAAAGGGCAGGCACATAGGCCTGCCCCTACATGCCTTTCGTTTGCTTACTGCGACAACGCTCCCGGGTTCAAAATATTATTCGGGTCTACCATCTGCTTGATCTCTTTCACAATATCGTAGAGATTCTTCAACCGCTCATACGGATACGGTCCCTTGGTGCTGAGCGTCGGCGCGGTCCAGACGACGCCTCTCTTGTTGCTGAACTCCATCACCTTGCCCATCCACTTCCTGAGTTTTCCTACGTCCTCGTCGTCGTAGGGATTATAAAAAACGAAGTACTCTTCTTTCATTGCCAGATCGCGGGTGACGTAGCTGTCGTGCTGCGGCGAGTGATCGGCGTCCCACAAGCCGCACTCGCGCTTCGCTTCCTCGTCGAGGTCGTACATCTCTTTCAAAAACGTGATCGGATACATCTTCGACGTGACCGCGAACATCCCGGTGTGGCGCACCACCGAGCCGCACCATCCGTCCGGCCCCATAATGTGCCAGTCCGGCCAGCCGTGGAGACCGTACTCCTGCGCTTTCACGCCCATCGACTTCTCCGCGATCTCCCGCACCTCGACGCCGCCCTGCTCTTGGTAGATTTTTTTCATCCGCTTCTCTTTGTAAGCCAGCTCTTCGGCGTCGCGCGCGAACAGCATCGTCTTCAAAAAAAACCAGGCGTCGTCGGGAATCTTCGACTTATCGACCAGCCCGTCCTCCATCGGCCAATGGTACTGCCAGCGATCGACGAAGTGAATGTCGTAGACGACTTCGCCTTTGACGAGGCCGAGCATCGCCTCCTGGACTTTGTCGAGCTCTCCGCGGCGGAAAGTGTAACAGTAGTCGTGGAGCCATTCGCGCCGGCCTTCGATCGCTCTCAGGCAGACTTTGGCGATCATGCCAAGCGAGCCGGCCGAGAGAGTGAACAGCCCGAGAAGATCGGGAAGATGAATCCATTTTTGAAACGGGCCGAATTCGGTGCCCTGGTTGGCGAGCGCGCCAAGGCGCACGGTCTCGCCGGTGGCGAGCACAACCTCGAGGCCGAGAACCATATCGGCGATCCAGCCGTAGCGCGTCATGCCGTAGCCGATGCCGCCCTTGTTGACCATCGCGCCGATCACGACGGCCGGGCCGTAGGTGCCGAAGTTAGGCAGCATCAGTCCGTGCTGCCGGAGCGCGTGATGTATCGCGTACACGCTCGCGCCGCCTTCGGCGATGACGTATTGCAGCGTGGGATTCACCTCGAGAACTTTGTCCATGCCCAGCATGTCCAAAAGGATGCCGCCTTTAAGCGGCGAGCTGATGCCCATGCCGACGCCGCCTTTGGCGACGATCGGGATTTTATTTTCATTGGCGAAGCTCAGGAGGTTGGCAAGCGGATGGTGCCCGGCGGCGTCGGATTCAATCCGGACGATGACGTCCGGCAGCGCCTTGTACGCGCCGTAGGCGAGCGAGTGCTGGTAGTTGATCTTGTCGATCGGATTGGTGGAAACGAAGCGGGCGCCGACGATCTCTTTAAGCTTTTCTACGATCTGATCCAGATTCAGCATAAGAAGCTCTCAGCGTTCAGCAGTCAGCTTCGGCCAAAAGAATTAAAGGCTGAGAGCTGATCGCTGAAAGCTGACTGGTTTCATAGTTGCAGGTGGCTTCCCCCGGTGACCAGGATGTTGCTGCCGGTGAGCATATCGCTTTCGTCGCCGGCGAGAAAGGCGATGGTTCCGGCCACGTCCTCGGGATAGAGGTGTTTTTGCAGCGGTCGGCTCTTGCGCACCCTCTCTTTATATTCCTCGGACATGATGGTCGAGGCGTCCGTCAACGTGAACGCGGGCGTGACGATGTTGACCGCGATGCCCGACGGGCCGAGCTCGATGGCGAGCGTGTTCGCCATCGATTCCAGCGCGGCCTTGGCCGCCGCGTAAGCGCCCAGGCGCGGCAGCGGCTGTTGCGCCAGCCGGGTGCTGACGACGATGATCTTGCCTTTTTTCTTCTCGATCATGCCGGGAACGAAGGCCTGCACGCAGTTGTGCAGCGCGGCCAGCTCCTTGCTCGTCGCTTCTTCGAGATGCTTCCACGGGAGCTGGTGCAGCGGCGCGACCTCGAAAGGAAAGAAAGCGTTGTTGACCAGAATATCGACCGCGCCGAAATTTTCCCTGACCGCCTGCGCCATTCTGTCGACCTGGCCTCGGTCGATGACGTCGGCCTGCCAGATCATGCCGCTGGCGCCCTCTTGCTCGACGTGCTTGAGAATTTCCGCAGCCTGGTCGCGGCTCTTGAGGTAGTTGACGACGACGGACGCGCCGGACTCGGCCAGGCGCTTGGCCGCGGCTGCGCCGATGCCCCGGCTCGCCCCCGTGATTAGAACTACTTTGCCGTTGAGGGGCTTGCCTTGCGCCATGATCTCTGGACGAGTTTAGATGGCAACGGCGTCTTCGGCGGCGCCCTTTTCGTACTTGGCGGCGTTCTCCTTGAACGAGAGGAATTTCTGGCGCACGAAGGGAGAGCTGTAGCCGTTTAAGATCCGCTCGATTCTTCCGGGCCTGCTATAGAACGACTGGAAGGCCCAGCCGGTCAGCTCGCCGAGCTTTTGCCGCGTCAGATGTTTGGTCGGCATGACGCAGTGCTCGAGGTCGTAGAGGCTCAGGTCTTCGATCTCGATCAGCCCGTCCTTGGTGGCCCGCTTCCAGATGGGCGAGCCGGGAATCGGATTCAGAAGCTGGATCATGACGATGTCCGGGTCGATCTCGTCGACGGCGCGCGCGCGTTGGCGGATTCGCGCTTCGTCGTCTTCCCAGAAGCCGTTGAGGTAAGTCGCGACCGTGGAGACGTCGTTCTGGCGCAAGTAGCCAATGATGTCTTTAAGCTCCTTGACGCCGACCTTCATTGGACCCTTGTGAGCTTCGGCAATCTCCTCGTCGGTGCCGCCGTCGATGCCGATCAGCACCTGATACATTCCCATTTTGCGCAGCCGCGGTATGAGGTCCGAATCGCGGATGAAGTTCTGCGCGCGGCCGAGGCAGAACCAGCTCACGTCCAGTTTCTTCTTTTCTAGCTCCTCCACCAGATCGACCATTTTTTGCCGGTCGGAATTGAAGTCGTCGTCCATAAACGTCAGCGCTTTGATGCCGTGCTTCTTGTTGAGCAATTCCATCTCTTCGGCGACTTTCTTGCCGCCGCGGGTGCGGTGCGAGCTGAAATCGCGCGGGTTGCGCGGATCAACCAGCCACCACTCATAACAGAAATGGCACGCGCCCTCGCAGCCGCGCGAGGTGACGGCCTCGTTATAGTTGGGAAGAACGGAATAGCCGTAATACTTATCCATGGGGAAGAGGTCGTAGGCCGGCATCGGCAGCTCGTCGAGGTTCATGATGAGGTTGTTCCTTCTCGGATTGAGCTTGACCTCGCCGTTACGATAGCAAAGCCCCTTGATATCGCCGAGCTTGGGTGAAGGTTGTTTCAGTTCCTCCAACAGCTCGTGCATTGTGTGCTCGCAGTCGCCGAAGACGCTGACGAGCGTGTAATCGAGCTGGGGGTTCTCCCTCATGATCTTTTCCGGCACCGCCGTGTACATGAGGCCGCCGGCCACCGTGATGGTCTTCGGGAGGGCATCTTTGATGAGCTTCATCGCCCCATGAAAGCGGTTGAGCTGAGCCGCTCCGCCCGCCGCCGCGATCAAGCCGCCGAAGAAGACAACATCGGGTTTTCTTCTTTTAACTTCCTCAAGCATCTGCTCGTCATTCAGTGCCAAGGCGCGGCAATCGAGGACTTCCACCTCGGCGCTCTTCTTCTCGCGAATGAAAGCCGCGAGTTGCGCGTGAAGCGGATTGCTGGCCAGATGCCGATCCCCCCAGGGGGCCCAATTGCCCATCGGCGGCGTCAGAAAGAGAAGCTTCATATGTTCTCCCCCGTTAATGATATGTTTCAATTAAAATATTTAATGCTTTAACGATTGTCAAGCTATCTCAGAGATGAGGTTGACACAACCTTCCGGCTGCGGGAAAACTTGCCAATGGATTCTGCGCTGAAATCTCTCTCGCCGGTCGTCCCGGTATTTCTTCTGATTGCGATCGGATACTTCTTCGCGCGCTACAAAAAGATCAGCCTCGAGCCGATCACCGAGATCATCGTCTATCTCGGCGCCCCCTGTCTGGTTTTCACCTCGCTTGCCAGCAAGCCGCTGTTCGCTGCCGACATCGCCGTCAACTTCGCGGGCCTTTTCGGGATATTCGCGGGCGTGGGATTGCTGGTTTGGGTTTATGCGCTGTTGACGCGATTCAACTCGCCGGGATTCACTCTCCCCGTGCTTTTCATGAACGCCGGCAACATGGGCATCTCGCTGGCGCTGTTCGCCTTCGGCGAGCCGGGTCTGCAGCGAGGAACGCTTCTTTACGTGATGATCGCGTTGGTCCACAACTCGCTTGGCATTTATCTTCTTAGCGGCAGCAGCGGCGCCGGAGAGATCTTCCGGCTGCCGCTCATCTACGCGGCTGTTTTGGGGCTGCTTTTTAACGTCGCTCAGATCCGGATTCCCGAGCCGATCTTTCAGCCGCTCTCGCTTCTGGGATATTCGGTCATCCCGCTGATGCTGTTGAGCCTGGGTTACCGTCTCTACAGCATCCGCTCGCTTACGTGGGGCCACTCGATCGCCGGCGCGCTGATGCGGGTCGCCGGCGGCTTCGCCGCGGCGTACGCGACCGTGACGCTGCTCGGCATCGACGGCATCAACCGCCAGGTGATCTTGCTTTACGGCGCGCTCCCTTCCGCGGTGATCAATTTCGTTCTGGTGGAGAAATACAGCCGCGACTCGGAGCTGGCGGCGTCGATCATTTTTTTCTCTACAGCGTTGTCGCTCCTCACCGTGCCGTTGGTTCTTTGGCTCATTATGATCTGAGCGGCGAAAAATGCTTGACAAGTTGTCCCGCGGGATATAATTCTCATTTTGCTCTAAGGCTCCAGGGAAGTCCGGTGCGAATCCGGCGCGGTCCCGCCACTGTGATGGCGACGAAAGCCGCAAGTTAAGCCACTGTCGGTTCGCAAGGATGAAGGCGGAGGGCGGAAGGATGAAGTAAAATTCATCCCTCATCCTTCCTACTTCAGCCTTGTACTGATGGGAAGGCGCGGCGAGTAGGGAAGCCTGATCAAAAAGGTTCCAGGTACGAGGCGCGCGAAGACCGACGAGCGAAGGCGTACGTAGTTAGTACGTTGAGCGAAGTCGATCGAGCGCAACGAAGTAGATGGGCCTTTTTCAGCAGGCGATTAAAGCCTAAGCCAGGAGACCTGCCTCAGAGCCATTTACAACCGGCCTCTCCGAAAGAGAGAGAAAGGTTCCATCGTTTCTCCTTCCTCCTCTATTCGCGCGCGAGGCCGTCGTGGTCGCAGATCATGAAGATGGCTTCGTTTCTTTTCGTTTCGATGGCGTTGCACGCCGTGGCGCTGGCCTGTCCAGCGCTACTTCTGGAATTGAGAACCGCGAGTCCGGTCACTGTGACCGTGATCGATGCGGAAGAAGGGAGCGACGGTGGGACGAAGGGAGAAGGAGCTAAGCCGGAAAGAAAACCTGCGCTTTCGGCGCGGAGATCCATGTCGTTAGAGCGACAGCAGCCGCACGCGGCCGAGCCGGAACAGGTTGCTGAATCGCCGAAGGCGATATCCACGCCGGTTATCATTGCAGAAGCGAGCGTCGCCATTGGCATCTCAGCCTATCAAAATGAGTCCGACCCGGTGGAAGGCTTCGCACTGTCGAGTGGCATTGGCTCGAGTGGTAGCGGAATAAATGAATCGCAGGGAACCGGAAACGGTAGCGGTGGAGCCGGCACCGGCGTCGGCGATGGACTTGGAAGTGGAAACGGCTGGATGCCGTCCGTGCAGGTGACCCGCGCTTACAGTCCGGATCCGCTGTACCCACATGTCGCGCGTGAGAAAGGATGGGAAGGCACGGTTACGATTAAGGTTCTGGTGGACGAGCAAGGCAAACCGAAATTCGTCGAGGTCCATCAAAGCTCCGGTTTTTCCGTCTTGGACGAGGCCGCGCTGGAGACGGTAAAGAGACGCTGGCGTTTCCATCCGGCCCGCCATGGCGAAAAACCGGTAGAGCGTTGGGTTGAGTTCCCCGTAGTCTTTAGCTTGGCGAATCTCAAACGCCGATAGTTCAAGGCAATTTAAAAGGAGGCAGGCAGAGACAATCTTATCAACCGCAGACGGATGCAAGGGAAAGGGGTGACTCCGAAAGGATGAAGGCGGAGGGCGGAAGGATGAAATTTCATCCTTCATCCCTCATCCTTGTCGGGGAAATCCCCTGCTGCCCCGCAACTGTGATGGTGGAATTTCTCGTCGGAGCGAAAAGCTCGACCACTGTCAGCTTAGCTTAATGGCTGATGGGAAGGTGGCGAGAATCGACAGTAAATAAAACTGTCAGCGCCTAAGCCAGGAGACCGATCCGTTCTGCCCAAAATGGCCCTCACCTTTAATCCTCTCCCTCAGGGAGAGGGAAGGGTGAGGGCATCCCCTTTCGCGGGAGAAGGAGGGCGTCATGTTTTTTTGGGTTCTTTTACTTT
>DASXUF010000036.1 GCA_036504975.1 Candidatus Binatia bacterium
AACAAGGAACAGGCGTCGTTGATGAACGTCGAGCCGCTCACGCTGAAGCAGACGCAGGAGCTGCTGGCTCCCGGCGTGACCATGCTGGAATATTTCGTGACGCAGCAGGCGGTGCTGTTGTGGGTGGTCGAAAAAGAGCGGCTTCAGTTCGTCAGCATCCGCTTGGCCCGGAAGGATTTGGTGAGCCGGGTCGCCGCGTTTCGCGAGAGCGTCTTGAAACTCGGCGAGGGGGATAAATTCAGGGGCGCTTCCCGGGACCTTTATCGTCTTCTGATCCAGCCGGCGCTGCGGCACGTGCGGGGGAAGGAGTTTCTGATCGTGCCGCACGACGTGCTGCACTACTTGCCGTTTCAGGCGCTGCTCTCGCCGCAGGAAAAGTATCTGGTGCAGGACTATCCGGTTTACTACTTGTCGAGCGCGAGCCTCATGCAATTTACCCAGGCAAAGAAACGGGCCGGGGCCGAAAGGGCCCTGGTGATGGGCAATCCGAGCTTGGGCGACGAGGCGTACAACCTTCGGTTCGCCGAGCGGGAGGCCAAGGAGGTGGCCGCGGTTTATCCCCAGAGCGCGGTCTTTTTGCGCGCCGATGCGAGCAAGCCGCGGGCGATGTCGCTCAGTCCCAAGTACGACATGCTGCACTTCGCCGTACACGCCGAGTTCAACGAGGAGGACCCGATGAGCTCGGCGCTTTTGCTCGCGGTGGAGGGAAAGGAAGATGGCCGGCTCAAAGTCGAAGAGATTTTTTCTCTCGATCTCAAAACGAGCATGGTGGTTCTTTCCGCCTGCGAGACGGGGCTGGGAAAGCTCAGCAGCGGAGACGAGCTGGTCGGCCTCACGCGCGCCTTCATCTACGCCGGGACGCCGTCGATCGTGACGACGCTGTGGAAAGTGAACGATCGCGCGAGCTACGAGTTGATGCGGGAGTTTTACTCGCAGTTGAAGAGCGCGAATAAATCCGAGGCGCTCCGGCAGGCGCAGTTGAAGACGATGAAAGAGTTCCCCGAGCCGTTTTACTGGGCGGCGTATCAATTGACCGGAGAACCGTAAGCCCTATTCCGAGAACGGCTTGATTTGACTTGCCAACACCCGTTTGTTAGGTGTGAAGCTGATGCTAGGGGTGTCCGCCGGAGGCGGACTGAGAGTCTGCCTCAGGCAGACAACCCTCAGAACCTGATCCGGATAGTGCCGGCGTAGGGAAGCGTGAGAGTCACGGTCCCTGATTTATTTTAGGGACGAACTTAAGCCGTATTCCCTGGCCACCCACGTGGTCGAGTCGAGTACGGTTTTTTTATTTGCATGACTGTCCAGATCAACGGCGAGAAGAAAGAATTTAAAGAAGGGCTCAGCGTAACGAATCTCCTTGAAGAGTTGGGCATCCGTCCCGGTAGAGTCGTCGTCGAGCTTAACCGCGACGTTGTCGCGCGCGACGCGCACGGCGCGACGGTCCTTAAGGACGGCGACAGCGTCGAGATCGTCCACTTCGTCGGCGGCGGATAGATTCAAGAGGTAAAAACATGAACGACACATTCAAGCTGGGCGGCAAGACTTTTCGGTCGAGGCTCATCGTCGGCACGGGAAAATACAAAGATTTTCACGAGACGCGAAAGGCGATCGAAGCTTCGGGCGCGGAGATCGTGACCGTGGCCGTGCGCCGCGTCAACATCACCGATCCCAGCAAGGAAAACCTGCTCGACTTTCTCGACCCGAAAAAATACACGATCCTGCCCAATACGGCGGGCTGCTACACCGCCGACGACGCCGTGCGCACCTGCCGGCTGGCGCGCGAGGCGGGAGTCGGCAACATGGTGAAGCTCGAAGTGATCGGCGACGAGCGGACCCTCTTTCCGGACATTCCGGCGACGCTGGAAGCGGCGCGCGTTTTAATCAAGGAAGGCTTCGTCGTGCTGCCGTATATCCACGACGACCCGGTGACGGCGAAAAAACTCCAGGAGATGGGCTGCGCGGCGGTGATGCCGCTGGCGGCGCCGATCGGCTCGGGCCTCGGCATCCGCAATCCCTACAACATTAGAATCATTTTGGAGCATGCCACCGTGCCGGTGATCGTGGACGCCGGAGTCGGCACCGCGTCGGACGCGGCCGTCGCCATGGAGATGGGCTGCGACGGCGTGTTGATGAATACGGCGATCGCCGGCGCCAAAGATCCGATTCTGATGGCGGAGGCGATGAAGCTCGCGGTCGAGGCCGGGAGAAAAGCCTTCCTCGCCGGTCGCATTGCGAAGAAGTTGTACGCCACCGCCTCCAGCCCGCTGGACGGCATTCTGGGCTAGATTCTGACGTTTTTAATGTTCAACAGAATCGCTTAAACTAAGTTTATCGCGCCAAGACGCCAAGAGCGCAAAGAAAAACTCTCGTTATTTGTCCGAACTTGGCGTACTTTGCGTCTTTGCGCGAGCGGTCATTTCCGATTCCGTACTCCAAATTTAAACCGAAAATTTCGAAGATATTTGGTTAGAATTTCCTTTGAAGCGCGCTCCTGACTTCGATCTCTATCTCATCACCGACCGCCAACAGACGCGCGGGCGCGAATTGCTCAAGGTCGTCGAGCAGGCGCTCGACGGCGGAGTGCGGGCGATTCAATTGCGCGAGAAGGACCTCGGCGGCAAGGAGCTTTTTTTACTGGCGGAAAAGATGAAGTCGCTGTGCGCGCGCTACCGCGCGAGTCTCTTCATCAACGAGCGCATCGACGTCGTGCTTGCAGTTGACGCCGACGGCGTCCAATTGGGCAGCGACGCCATGCCGATCGCCGCCGCCCGCGAGGTTCTCGGCGGGCAGAAGCTCATCGGCGCATCCACCCATTCGATCAAAGAGGCGCTGGCGGCGGAGCGCTCAGGAGCTGATTTCGTCCTCTTTGGCCCGGTTTATTTCACGCTCTCCAAGGCTCGGTATGGAAGCCCACAAGGCTTGGAATTGTTGCAGGAAGTAGTGGAAAAAATTTCGCTTCCCGTTTATGCTATCGGTGGCGTCAAGCGGGAGAATATCGCCGCGGTTAAGAAAACTGGCGCGCGCGGGGTCGCGCTGATTTCGGCAATCATGAGCGTCGAGGAGCCCTCGGCTGCCGCAAGAGAGATGCTTCGCTTGCTGAAGGCATAAACATGCAAGAGATCGCGTTAGAAGCCTGGCAATACTTGCTGGACAACCTCCTGGTCGCGCTGGTTATCGCATTCGTCATGGGCTTCCTCGCGATGAAAACGGTAACGCATTGGGGAAAGAGCAATATCGCCGTCTACTTCATCGTCGGGGGCTTGGGCACCTTTGTCGGGCAGTTCGTAGTCCGGTTGGTCGGTCTCAAAGGACTTCTCGACCAGGTCGCGGGCATGTGGCTTCTCTTCGATATGGTGATCGCTTATATCGGAGCGTTCATCATCGCGACGATCGCGCACCTTTTCAAACCCATGTGAGCCACCCTAGCTCAGTTGGTAGAGCAGCTGATTCGTAATCAGCAGGTCGCCGGTTCAAGTCCGGCGGGTGGCTCCAAAATTTTCTTCGGCGGTTGGTATTCTACTCAACGGTTTCTGAGCGCTCTGCGACCGCGGCCTCGAGGCCGGCGAGCCGCGCCAGCGCCCGTCGAGTAAAGACCTTGGCCATGCGCTTGCGATACCAGTAATCCAAATCCGCGTTGTCCAGCGGATGCGCCGTCTTTGCCGCCGCGTCCGCGGCCGCCTCGATCAACTCCGTGGTCATTTTCCCGCCTTCGAGCAAACGGCTCGCCTCCGGAACAAGCTTCGGCGCCGAGGAGACCGCCGTCATCGCGATCCGCGCGAGCCGGCATTCACTGTCGTCGGCGATGTCGAGCGCCGCGGCCACTCCCAGGATCGGAAAATCGAACGAGCCGCGCCGGCGCAGCTTCAAATAGACGTTGCGCCAGCGGAGCGCCGCGCGCGGAATCAGAACGCCCCGCAGCACCTCGTCGCCGCGCTTGCCTAAATAGTTGATCCCGTCGTCGCGATAGAGTTCACCGAGCTTGACCCGCCGCTCGCCGCCAGTCCCGAGAAAAACCGCTTCCGCGCCCAAACTCATCAAGACCGGCGCCGTGTCCGAGGACGAGATCGCCAGACACTTGGCGCTGCCGGGCGCGACCCAACAGATGTCTCCGTCCTTCTTCAGGCAGAACCCGACCGCCTGGCGCCAAAAAAAAGTCTGGTCGTAATAATTGCAGCGCGTATCGACCAGCACGTTGCCGCCGATCGTCCCCATGTTGCGCAACTGCGGCGTGGAGACCGACTCCGCTGCATGGGAAAGCGCGGGGAAGTGCTTCGAGATCAACGGATGGCCGGAGACCGCGGTCAGCGTTTCGCCGGAGCCGACCCAAATCCCTTCTTTGCCTAAGCGAATGCCCTTCAATTCACGCAACGCTCTCAGCGACACCAGATGGCGCGGCGTAAACTGCCCGCGCTTCATCTTGGGGTAGACATCCGTCCCGCCGGCCACCGCCATGGCGTCCGGGCCCAGATCGGCAAGCACTCGGATAGCCTCTTTGATGGATTTAGGCCTGACGTAATTGAAATCGGGAAGTCTAAGCATGATTAAACATTGATCCGAAATAAAATTTGGTTGCGCATCTTTTCCCTCTCCCGCTTGCGGGAGAGGGTGAGGGCAAATTCGCGGCAATCACCCTCACCTCAGTCCTCTCCCTCCAAAGGAGGGCGAGGAAGCTTGTAGCTTGCCGCACTCGGCATGATGTCGAAAAACCTCGACCGTCATCTCAACTCTTTTGCCCCACCTCTACGCCTTCACCCGGCTGCCATTTGATCGGCGGGGGAAATTGAAACTCGGGAATCGAAACCGGCTTGAGCCTGCCTTCGAGCGCGCGCAAGATCTTGTCCGGCGTGATCGGAACCTCATGGATTCTTACTCCAATCGCGTCGTACACCGCGTTGGCCACCGCTGGGACGACCGGAAGCAGCGGACCCTGTCCCGCCTCTTTGGCGCCGAACGGACCTTCGGGGTCGTTGGTCTCGACGAGGATGGTTTCGATCTCCGGCGTCTCGAGCGTCGTCGGGCTCTTGTATTCCAGAATGGACGGGATCTTGTGGAGGCCGTTTTTGCGGAAGATCTGCTCTTCCATCAACGCCTCGCCCAGCGCCATGTAGACGCTGCCTTCGGTCTGCCCCTCGACCAAGAGCGGGTTGAAGGCCCGCCCGCAATCGTGCGCTATCCAGACCTTGTCGATTTTGATTTCGCCCGTCGCGCGGTCGCAGTGAAGCTCGACGATCGAAGTAGAATAACTGTACGCCGGCGTCGGGCCGACCCCGGCGCCTTTGAAGTCGCGCGGATTTTTCGGCGGCCAGTAACTGCCGGTCGCGCCCAAGGTGCCGAATTTTGCCTCCGTTTTTTGCACGCAGTCGGCGAAGGCAACGCCGCGCGCCGGCAGACTCGCGCTGCGAATCTTTCCCTCGGCGAATTCCAGATCGTCCGGCGGCACCTCGAGCGCCTCGCTCGCTACTTCGAGGAGCATCGCCTTCAACTTGCCGCAGGCCTGAATCGCGGCGTTGCCGGTCATGACGGTCACGCGGCTCGAGTAGCTGCCGAGATCGACCGGCGTCAAATCGGTGTCGCCGGTGACGACGCGGATGTCGGCGGGATTGATGCCGAACTCTTCCGCGACGGCATAGGCGAGAATCGAATCCGACCCCTGCCCGATATCGATCGAGCCGCAGAACACGGTGACGCCACCGCTCCGGTCGAGCTTGATCTGCACGCCGGAATGCGGCATGTCGTTCCAGTAAATCGGCAGCCCCGCGCCGCTGATATACGAGCTTGCGGCAAAGCCGACGCCGTGGCCGAAAGGAAGCCGGCGGAATTTTTTCCGCCACTCCGCCCGCTCCGCGACGCGCTCCGTGCACTCGCGGAGTCCGGTCGTGCCGACTCTGAGGCCGTTCACCGTCACAGTGTTGGGCGCCACCAATTGCTTGAGCCTCAAGTCGATCGGATCGATGCCGAGCTTTTCGGCGATCTCATCGAGCTGAATCTCCATGGCGAAGCGAGGCTGGGGCGTGCCGTGGCCGCGCTTCGGTCCGCACGGCGGCTTATTGGTGAAGACGCGCACGCCGTCGAACTTGTAGGCGGGCAACCGATAGGTCACGGTTTGCAGCGCGCCCGTATAGTAGACCGTGGCCAGGCCGTAGCTGCTGTAACCGCCGCCGTCGAGAAAGGTCTTGAACTGCATCGCCTCGAGCGTGCCATCTTTCTTGACGCCGGTTTTCATCCACATCTTGACCGGATGCCTGCCGCGGTGGACGTAGAACGATTCTTCGCGCGTGAGCGTGATCTTGACCGGCCGGCGCGTGATCATCGATAGCTTGGCGACGGCGATCTCGTGGGAGAACGGGTCGCTCTTGCCGCCGAAGCCGCCGCCGACCGGAGTGGCGATCACCCGAATCCGGCTCGCGGGCAGGCCCAGAACCTTGGCCAGCGCGCGGTGGAGATAGTGCGGCGTCTGCGTCGAAGACCACACGGTCAGCTTGTCGTCCGGAGCGTAAAATCCCACGGCCGAGTACTGCTCCATCGGCAGGTGAGTGTTCCCCTGGTAGAAAAACGTCCCCTCAAAAATATTATCCGAGCGGGCGAAAGCGCCCTCGACGTCGCCGAATTCAAGCGAGACCGCCTTTTGGATATTGGCGCGCCGGTTCCAGGTATGGATCCGCTGGCTCTCTTCGGTCGAGGCGAGCGCCTCTTCGATGGAGAGGATCGGTTTCAGGACTTCGTATTCGACGTCGATGGTGCCGAGTGCCTTCTCGGCGATGCTCTCGGTGGCGGCCGCTACGGCCGCGACGGGGTCGCCCGCATAGCGCGCCTTGTCGGTCGCCAGCACCTCTTCATCCTGCGTCGAGGGCATGATGCCGAACTTTTCCGGCAGATCCTTTCCCGTGATCACGGCGTAGACGCCTTCGAGCGCAAGCGCTCTTTCTGCGTGGACGGCGAGCACCCGCGCATGCGGATGCGGGCTGCGCAAGAGCTTGGCGTAGATCATGCGCGGGAGATTGAGATCATCGGCGTAGACGGTCTCTCCCGCGCACTTCGCCATCGCATCGATCTTGGGCAGCGGCTTGCCGATGACCGAAAAACTCTTTTTCCTCATTGCGCTTCCCCGCGCCCGGCAGCCAGCTCGACCGCTTGCAAAATTTTTGTATAGCCGGTGCACCGGCAGAGATTGCCGGACAACGCTTGGCGGATCTCGTCGCGGCCCGGGCGGGGATTTTTGTCGAGCAGCGCCTTGGCGGTGAGCAAAATGCCGGGAATGCAGTAACCGCATTGCGTCGCGCCCAAATCCGCAAAGGCCCGTTGCAGCGGGTGCGGCCGCCCATCGCGCATCAGCCCCTCGACGGTGGTGATTTCGCCGTCCTCCGATTCCACCCCCAACAACAAACAGGAGAGAACCGGCTCGCCGTTCACAAGCACCGCGCAGGTGCCGCACTCGCCCAATTCGCACCCATGCTTCGTCCCGGTGAGACCGAGGTCTTCGCGCAGGACTTCCAGCAGCGTCTTGCTCGTCTCGGCGGCGACCTCTTTGGTCTCGCCGTTGACCCTGAGCCGCAACAGACGCTTGCCCGGCTCTTTTTGCGCGGCGGCCTGTTGAGAAATTTTTCGCATGCTGTTGCCTACGAGCGGAAAAATCTTCGCGCTTTAAGCTCGAAGCGCGGCAGCGTCCCGGGCGAGACGAGCTCGACTTCCGGCCGGATGCCGATCGATTCCCGAAACCTTTGCGTCAGCTTCTCTTGAAGCCCCTTGAAGGAAGCGCATTCCGGCCGCGGCTCCACCGTCAGCTTGAGCTCGGCCAAGGCGGCGCGTTGAATGGCATCGACGCGAAACTCCTCGATCTCGGGAAATTCTCTCATCACGTTCTCGATCGCGCTGGGAAACACGTTCACGCCGCGCACTACGATCATATCATCCACCCGTCCCAGGACTCCACCTTCGAGGCGCAGAAAGCGGCGCCCGCACGGGCACGCATCATAACTCGGCTCGACCAGATCGCCGGTGCGGTAGCGAATCACCGGGCTGCCGATTCTGCCTAGATTGGTGATGACCAGCTCGCCCCTTTCGCCTGCTTTGACCGCTTCGCCGCTCGCGGGATCGATAACCTCGGCGATGAATTCCCGCTCGTTGAGATGGACTCCTCCAGGCCGCGCCTCGCATTCGAAGCCGTACGCGCCGACCTCGGTCGCGCCGGGATGATCGAAGCATCTTGCGCCCCAAGCCTCTTCGATCATCTTCTTGGTACTCGGAACGCTGGCGCCCGGCTCCCCGGCATGAATACTGATTCGGATGGCGGATTGGCGCGCCAGGTCGATGCCGCTCTTCCTCGCTTCCGAAGCCAGGTGGAGCGCGTAAGTCGGAGTGGAGACCAGGACCGTCGCGCCGTAATCCACGATCGCCTTGAGCCGCTGCGACGTCGTTTGGCCGCCGCCGGAAATCGCCAATGCGCCGATTTTGCGCGCGCTCTCCCAACCGCTCCAAAAGCCGATGAAGGGACCGAAAGAGAACGCAAAATAAATACGGTCGTCCGAGCAGACGCCGGCCGCTTGAAAGATCGTCTTCCAGCACTCCGCCCACCAGTCCCACGACTCTTCAGTATCGAGCCAGTACATCGGCTTGCCCGTGGTGCCGGAAGTCTGGTGCACGCGGATGTATTTCTCCAGGGGAAAAGTCAGGTTGGTGCCGAAGGGCGGATGCGCGAGCTGGTCCTCGACCAGTTCGCTCTTGGTCGTGAAGGGCAAGCGCTTGAAGCCTTCCAGCCCATCGATTTCCGAGACACCGTCTTGTAGCAGTTTACCGCGATAGAAACCGTTCGTCGCGAGAACGTGCCGGAGCATCCGACGCAGTCTCTCGACCTGATGCTGCTCTATTGCGCTTCGGCTGTTTAAATTTTCCATGTCTGAAACACGAATACGTCAAACGGGATCGAGAACCGCCGGCCTGGGTGTGTCTCGAAGGACCGATGCGTGGGACGAGTAAGGTCAAGCGTACCTCCCCCCGGTTGAGCGTCACACAGCCGTATCGCATCGGGCCGGAGAGACGCACCCAGGCCGGCGTATGGGAGCTCGGCCTTGTTTAACTGCCGGCGTAAAGCATAGGCGCTAACTCGGACGCCTTGCAAGCCGGCGATGTTTCGTCCTAGAATTCGAGCAGTCTGTTTGCTGGAGGTTTCAACATGAAGAAGATCAATGTCGGCATCGACCTGGGCGCGCTCACGCGGCGCGAATTTATCGGCAAAGCGGCAAAGGGAGGAATGGCTGCCGCCGGAGCTATACTGCTGCCTTGGGATCTGGCCCTGGCGCAGACGAAGCTTCAGGTCGGCACGATGAAGATCGGCGACCTATCCCCTTTTTTTATCGCGCAGGAGAAAGGCTTCTTCAAAGACGCGGGCCTCGACCTGAATATCACCGCCATGGTCGGCGGCGCGGCGATACAGCCGGCGCTCGCCTCCGGCGCGCTCAACATCGGCTGGTCGAACGTCGTCTCCGTCTATCAGGGGCACCTGGAAGGTTTTGATTATCGCTTCATCGCCAACGGCGCAATCAACAAGCGCGCGACGAACGACGTTTTCGGCTTCCAGGTAGCCATAGACTCGCCGATCAAATCGGCCAAGGATCTCGCCGGCAAGACCGTCGCCACCAACACCTTGAGCAATATCATTCAAGCCTCCGGCCAGCATTGGATCGACCACAACGGCGGCGACTCATCCAAGGTCAAATGGGTCGAGATTCCGTTTCCGCAGATGGAGCCGGCCCTGGTGCAGAAGCACATCGACGCCTTCGTCGCCGTCGAGCCGTTCGTGACCGTTCCTTCGCAGGTCAATAAAAAGACCATGGTGCTCGGCTACCCGCTGGGAGGCATCGCGCCCCGCCTTTTGATCGCGTCCTATTTCGCCAGCCAGGCCTGGATTCAGAAGAACGGCGACGCGGTGAAGGCGTTCATCACGGCCCTGAACCGGGGGATCGACGCGCACAATTCCAACCCGGAAGAGGCGAAGACGACGATCGCCAAATACACCGGACTCAAGCCTGACTTTCTAAAGCTTATGGCGCTGCCCGCGTTCGAGAGAAAAATCCTGGAGTCGGACTTGCAGCCGATGATGGACGTCGCGCTCAAGTACAAGCTGATCGCCCGGAAGTTCCCGCCCCGCGATTTGATCTCGAGCGTCGCATCGACCTAGCCACCCTCGACTGCGTTACCGCGCCTTTTGGACGGCGCCAGCGACACATGATCGGCAGGTCGCCGGTTCGAGTCCGGCGGACGGCGCCAAAATTTTTAAGCTCTGAGAGAAATGGATCGGCGTAAATTAGCGGCGGATTTTATTGCAGGTAACTTTTACCGGACGCGCGCTCATCGCAGCCTTCGAAGTCTATCTCGGCCGGAGCAAATCTCTTTTTCAGCATCTCGACCAGCACGAGACTGGTCAATGTATAGGCTTCCTCCGCGCTCTGACTGTGCTCGAAGGCCACCTCGCTTGCCGCCGCTATGAGCTCGCCCAGTGTAGTATCGATTCTCGTTCGATGATTGTGCGCCTTCATGACCGCACCCCCCTTTCTGTCCACCTCTGCTCCGTACACTTAGACGTCTGGGGGGTAAAAGGTTTCAACGCCAGGGCGCCGGTTCGACGCCGGCGGCGCGGGCTCTAGGTTTTCCGACGACTTGCGAGGGTTCCTAAACGACTGAGAAGCTCATGCGCCACCGGCTGAACCGGCCGTAGGTAGATGATAGGTCACGGAACCCGCCTTTTCGGCGAGCAGCGATTCCTCCATCTTGGTGTCGATGATCGAATGATCCGGATCCCGGATGACGTTCATGGGATCGACGTTGCGCCCGACTTTCTCGATCTCTCGCTTGAGCATTTCCCTAAACATGACTACGCCATAATCGGAAGTCGCCAGCCGCTCGCGCGTGCGATCGGCGATCGGCCCCTGCGTCTCCCAGGCCATGAAGTCCTGCGCGTCGACTTCGTCCATCCTGAACCGGGTAAAGGGATGCCGCGCGTCCGGAGGATTCTTGAAATCCTTCTTATAGTCCACTGGAACTTCGTCGCCGTAGCTCGATGGCCCCTCGCTCGCGGGAACGAAATGGAGATAGATAACCCAGGTATGCGTGTCGTCGATCGGCACCCGAATCTGGGTTCGATTCGCCTGTCTCAAGATGTTGGGAAAAATGACCGGATGTTCTTCCATCGTGCCGTCAGTAAATAAACGCCGCTTCATGATTCCGTAGGGGACCTCGTCGAATTCGTACTTCTCCAGGTCGTCGATGGTGCCGCGCGTGGTGCCGCGCACGGTGAATCCACGGGTGATGATTTCCTGGTGGAGGATGTGAAGATGGGTCGTGTCGACTGAATTTTCCATCGCCTGGAGCCAGTTGCAGTCGAGGCGCGGCAGCGCGCGAATCCAGTGCCAGCCGTCGGTGCGCGCCCACACGTCGTATTTCGGGATCACGGGCGCGGGGAGCGGCCCGAGATAGCCCCAGTAGAGGCCGGCGAATTTTTGTGCGAGATAAGCTTTGTGCTTGATGGTGCACGCGAAATTGCTTCCGGCCGGCTCGGACGGAGTCTCCAGGCAGTTGCCCTCGGTGTCATAGAGCCAGCCATGATACGGACAGGCGAGGCCGCGATCTTCGACCCGGCCATAGGAAAGAGACGCGCCGCGGTGCGAACAACGATCGTGCAACAGGCCCACTCCCGCCTTTTTGTCCCGAAACAGCACCAAATCCTCGCCGAGAATTCTTACGAACTTGATCGGGTTGTCATCGGACACTTCCTTCGCGATGGCGACGGGATGCCAGTAGCGGCGTAGCAGTTCACCCACGGGCGTTCCCGGGCCGACGCACGTGAGCATCTCATTTTCTTCGGCTGTCAGCATGTCACGTCACCTCGCTTGAGAGCTTTTGTGCCGATGATACACCTTGACGGAGTCTCTTGGCTAGCCCGCCCCGCCCGCTCGCAACCATCGGGCGAATGTTTGTCCTTTGCCGGAGGCTATTCGTCGCGGCCCCCGTAAAAACTTTCTGATCGTAAAAGAGTGTGATACAGAGGCTCTGGAGGGTTATGGATGAAGCTACCGCATAGAGACCGCATCGATCTGGGTCCGTCTCCTTACGAGCAATTTCAGCAGCGCGAGGGGATTCCGAGCATCAAAGGCTACTTCCTTGAGGACCTGAAGGACGTGGAGGTGAAGCCGTGGCGGCGGATGGGCGCGCTCGGTTGTTATCTAAACATGGGCGACCAGCAGGAGACCGACGCGTATATCTGCGAGATCCCGCCGGCCGGCCAAACCTTGCCGCAGCGCCACCTGTTCGAAACGCTCATTTACATCGTCACCGGCCGCGGCGCGACGACGGTCTGGCACGACGAAAACAGCAGGCGGAGTTTCGAATGGAGCGCGGGCGCGATCTTCGCCATCCCGCTGAACGTCTCGTACCAGCATTTCAACGTGTCGCGGGAGCCCGTGCGCTTCCTCGCCGGCACCAACCTGCCGCATCTGCTGAATTTCTTTCACAACGAGGATTTCATTTTCCGCAATCCCTTCCAGTTTCGCGACCGTTTCGACAATGATCCGGATTATTTTCGTAAGAACGAGCGGCTCACAGTCCGGAGCTGGGAAACGAATCTGGTCCCTGACGTGAACGCGTTTCCGCTCGACGACTATCCGATGAAAGGCAGGGGCGTGCGCATCATGCGCTACGGTATCGCGGGCACGACCTACGGCTGCCACATCCAGGAATTTCCCGTCGGCAGCCGCAGCACCTTTCATCGCCACGGACCGGGCGCGATCGTCTGCGTCACGCAAGGAACCGGTTACGCGATGGTATGGCGCGAAGAAGACAAAGAACGGCAGCGCTTCGCGATTCGTCCCGGCTCGATCTATTCGCCCGGCGATCTCACGTATCACGGCCATTTCAACTCCGGCCACGAGACCATGCGCCACTTCGCGATGCGCGGGCGAAGCCCCAAATATAGCCAGGATAAATATCGACCGATATTGCATGACATGATTCCGTTCGAAGACGAGCCTCCGGAAGTCCACGTAGAGTATCTCGCGGAACTGAAGAAGAATGGAATCACGGAAGCGGTCTCGGTGGTGAAAGAGTAACGAATAGGCATTCCGTTCGCGCTTCGACGAAGCTCAGCACGAACGGGCAATAAAGCAACTTACTGCTTTACCCGTTCACCCTGAGCCTGTCGAAGGGTTGACCAGGAATAAATTTGGAGCCTCTCTTATGGAAACGTTGAGCTACAACGATCTGCGCGGTTTTATAGAGGAGTGCAAAAAAGTCAGCGACTGGCGTGAGATTGACGGCGCCGACTGGAACGGGGAGATCGGCGCGCTGGTCGAATCGACCGCCGAGCTGGTGCCGCAGCCGCCGATGCTGATCTTCAACCGGATCAAAGGATATCCCGCCGGCTTTCGCTTGCTGAGCCTCCCATACGCTTCCTACAAGAGAATCGCCGTGGCTTTCGGTCTGCCGTGTGAGCGGGCCAAGTTGGAAATAGTCCGGCAGGTGGCGCGGAAGATTAAATCCGCCCGGCCGATCCCGCCCAAAGAAGTTAAAACTTCGCCGCTCATGGAAAACGTCATGGAGGGCGACAATGTCGATCTTTTCAAATTTCCCGCGCCACGCTTCCACGAGCAGGACGGCGGACGCTACATCGGCACCGGCGATTGTCTGATAAACGCCGACGTTGAAGGCGCCTTCGTCAACATGGGCACCTACCGGATGCAGCTCCACGACAGAAATCTATTGGGCCTCTGGATGAGTCCGGGACAGCACGGCCGGCTCGTCTGCATGAAATATTGGGAGCAGGGAAAAAGCTGTCCGGTCGTGGCCACGTTCGGACTGCACCCGATCGTCTTCGCGATCTCGCACACGAAGATAGCCTGGGGCCAGTCGGAGCTTCATAACGTCGGCGGCGTGATCGGCAGGCCGTTGGAAGTTTTGCGCGGGCCCCTGACCGGTCTGCCGATACCGGCAAGCTCCGAGATCGCGATCGAAGGCGAGGTGCCGCCGCCGAGCGTGGAGTCGCGGCCGGAGGGACCGTTCGGCGAATGGCCGGGATATTATTCCGGCGGCACGCTCGGTACCGGCGAGCCGCAGCCGGTGATCAAAGTAAAAGCCGTCTACTATCGGAACGATCCGATCCTCGAAGACGAAGCGCCGCTGTGGCCGGGAGCGGTCAAGATCGACGCCAATCCGACTTCCGGAATTCTCTGGGACCAGTTGGAAGCCGCCGGCATCCAGGATATCGTCGGCGTGTATAACCACACGCCGTATCTTACCGTCGTCGCGATCAAGCAACGCTACGCGGGCCACGCCAAGCAGGCGGGCCACGCCGCGCTCACCTGCTCGGCCGCGGCGCGAAACGGCCGCTACGTCGTCGTCGTGGACGAGGACATCGATCCGACGAATATGAAGGAAGTCCTCTGGGCGATGATGACGCGCGTCGATCCGGCGTCCAACATCGACATCGTCGACGGCTGCTGGAGCACGCCGCTCGACCCGCGCATGCCGCCGAGCAAGCGCGAGTCGAAGGACCACACCAACAGCCGGGCGATCTTCTTCGCCGTCAGGCCGTTCGAGTGGCGCGACAAATTTCCCAAGACGAGCCGGACGAGCCGCGAGCTGCGCGAGCAGGTAGTAAAAAAGTTCGGCGGCGTGATTCCGTTTCCGAAAGGGTGAGGGGGAATGGACGCAACCATCTGCTCTCCGAGCGCGCGCAATGGGTCCGTGGTTAATCTGCGGCTTTCTAGTCGGATGGGCGCGCTCTCCGAACAGACGGCTGCGTCCTTGGGAAGAAAAATTTTGCCATGACATTATCTTGCTTGGTATTTGCCCTGATGACTTTCGCGTACGCAGGCGCCGCCGACGCGCAGGGCGAATGGGAGAAGACGCTCGCCGCCGCGCGCAAAGAAGGCACTCTCGTCGCCGGCATTCCCGCGAGCGCGGAGTTGCGAAAAGCCCTGGAGTCCAAGTTTCCAGAGAAGTTCAAAATTTCCCTGGAGCTTTTTCCCGCTCGCGGCCCGGAGAACGCGACGCGGGTCATCAACGAATTTAACGCCGGCATCCGCTACTTCGATATTCTCGTAGCCGGCGGCGCGACGCCGCTGACGATGATCCCGGCCGGCGCGGCGGACGAAGTGCTGCCGTACATGATTCTGCCGGAGGTCAAGGAGCCGAAGCACTGGTGGGGCGGTCACATCTGGGAGGACAACGTCAGCACGAAAAAGCACATCTATGCTTTCCAGTGCTACACAAGCGAGACGTTTTGGTATAACAACAGCCTGGTCAAACCGGACGAGATCCGCTCCTACGACGATCTCTTGAACCCGAAGTGGAAAGGCCGGATCGGTTATCTCGACCCGCGCAATCCCGGCTCGGGACAAAACAGTTGGACCTTTTTGTGGAAAGTGAAAGGCGAAGAATTCTTAAAGAAGCTCGTCGCGCAGGATCTCCTCATCACTCAAAACCAGCGCCAGCTCGCGGACGGCCTGGCCAAGGGAAAACTTGCCTTTACCGTCGGACTCAGTCACTACACGTACGAGCCGTTCCTGAAATCCGGCCTGCCGGTCGGTCCGATCCCGCAGATCAAAGAGGGAGGCCAGGCAAACAACGGCAGCGGCGTTCTGACCGTGGTGAAAAATCCGCCGCATCCGAACGCGGCGAAGATTTTCGTCACCTGGCTCCTCAGCAAGGAAGGGCAGGAGCTCTACAACAGGGCGATGATTCAAGGAACGCGCCGGCTCGACGTGGATACGCAGTGGCTGAAGGAATACGGCATCGACGGCTGCAAGGACGTCATGACGGTGGACGACTACTATCGCCTCGAGACGCATCTGGAATCGTCGGTGCAGAAGCTGAGGAATCCGGCGATCGCGCTGGCTAACAAAATTCTCAAGTGACGAGAGATTCGATAAGTTTTTCAGATTTGTGACTTTAGAAAGCTATTACATTCCGTTCGCCCTGAGACTGTCGAAGGGCGCGGGTGAACGGAAGAAACGATCAACGGACGAGATGAGTTTTTGGGTGCACATTTTGCGCTGCGCTGACCAGTCGTACTACACCGGACATACAGACAATCTTGAGCAGCGACTTGCAAAACATCAGGCTGGTGAGATTGAAGGACATACTGCGACCAGACTTCCGGTAACTCTGGTGTTCTCAGAGGAATTCCCAACCCGAGAAGAAGCGTTAGCATGTGAGCGGCAGATTAAGGGTTGGAGCCGACGGAAGAAAGAGGCAATGATGCGGGGAGATTGGGATGAGGTATCTCGGTTAGCCCGAGGAGGTCATGACTCGTGAACCTTACAGCCTGCTTTCAAAGATATTCGTCCTTCGACAAGCTCAGGACGAACGGGGTCGAGAAGCAAGGGAATAAACTAGGCTAACTCCAAGAACTAAATAAAAGCCAAAACGGAGCGTTGATATGATCACGCAAGAAGAAAATGATCTGCTGACCCGGGTCGGCCGCGGCACGCCGGCCGGAGAATTGCTGCGCCGGTACTGGCAACCGGTTGCGCTCTCCGAGGAGCTGCCTGCCGGCGGCGCGCCGCTGCCGGTGAGAATTCTCGGCGAGGATTTGGTATTGTTCCGCGACGATAAAAATCGTCCCGGTCTTTTGGGAATTCATTGCTCGCATCGAGGAACCAATTTAAGCTACGGCCGAGTCGAGGACGGCGGCTTGAGGTGTCTCTATCACGGCTGGCTCTACGACATTAACGGCCGTTGCCTCGAACAACCGGGCGAGCCTGGCGGCGGCGAGCACCGCGACGCCATTCGCCACCCGGCGTATCCTTGCGAGGACAAAGGCGGAGCGATTTTCACGTACATGGGTGGCGCAGAACCGCCCCTGCTGCCCAACTACGAATTTCTCACCGTGTCGCCCGACCGGCGCTACGTCAACAAAATTTTTCACGAGTGCAATTACCAGCAGGCCAACGAAGGAAACATCGATCCGATCCATCTTTCGTACCTGCATCGCTTTTTCGAAGTCAGGCCGGACCGCTATACCGGCGTGCGCAACACCGAGGACTCCCACTACAGTCTCGTAGCGAGAGACGTCGCGCCGACGATCGACGTCGAGCTGACCGATTTCGGCGTGCGTATCTATACGACCCGAAAACAGCCGGGCGACAACGTCTATCTGAGAGTCTCCTATTTTATCCTGCCGAACCTGAGCGCCTTTCCGGGCCAGACGGGCGGCGAGGGCTACTCGGTCAACTGGCACGTGCCGATCGACGACACGCATCACTGGAAGTACACCTTTGTATTCAGCCGCAACGCGCCGCTCGACAAGGGAATGATCCAGCGCGCGCGGTCCGAGTTGGGCCCCGACTATCGACTGGTGCGCAACCGGGCCAATCGCTTCATGCAGGACCGCGAAGAGATGAAGACGAAGACGTTTTCGGGCATGGGCTACGGCTTTCAGGCGCACGATCTCTTTGCCACTTCGAGCCAGGGCAAGATCCAGGACCGCACCGAGGAGCACGTCATTTCCTCGGACAAGGCGATCATAGCGGCGCGGAAGCTCATGGTGAAGGCGATCCGGGACATGCAGGACGGCGGCGAGCCGCCGCACGTCGTGCGCGATCCGGAAAAGAACCGTTTTCTCCATCTGCAGGTGATTTCGGATCTGATTCCCGGCGACACCGACATCAAGCAGCACACCCGGAATATCGAAGCCGAGGCAAGGGCCAGATCGTGACGCAACCTCTGCGGATGGGAATGGCGGGGCTCGGAGTCGCGAGCACTCAGATCCTGCCTCCAGTCTCCAAACTTCCCTACGTTCGCATAACCGCCGCGGCCGACACGCGCCAAGACGCGCTGGGGAAGTTCCGCCAGGAATACGACGCGGAGGTGTTCACGAGCTTCGAGGAGATGTGCAAGTCCCCCAACGTCGATTTCGTCTACGTCGCCACGCCCAACGAGCTGCACGCGAAGCACGTGATCACCGCCGCCGAGCACGGCAAGCACGCGATCGTCGAGAAGCCGATGGCCATGAGTCTCAAAGAGTGCGAGGCGATGAACGCCGCGGCGGAAAGAAACGGCACCAGGCTCTTGTGCGGCCACACGCACAGCTTCGATCCGCCGATCAGGAAAATTCGCGAGATCATCCAGAGCGGAAAGCTGGGCAAGCTCCGCATGGTCCATAGCTGGAACTACAACGAGTTCATGTACCGGCCGCGGATGAAGCACGAGCTGGCGACGAGCCGCGGCGTGGTTTTGAATCAGGGGCCGCATCAGGTGGACGTCGTGCGCCTCATCGGCGGCGGCATGGTAAAAAGTCTTCGCGCCACGACCGGCATCTGGGAACCGGCGCGGCCGCACGAGGGAAGCTACGTCTGTTATTTGGAATTCGAAGACGGAGTTCCCGCGACGTTGGTCTACAACGGCTACGGCTTCTTCGACACGGCGGAGCTTTTCTGGTGGGTCGGCGAAGGGGGACAGCCAAGAGACCCGGAGACGAATTCGAAAGTGAGAAAAAAGCTCAAAGGGATTCCGAGCGCGGAGGAAGAAGAGACGTTGAAGGAGCAGATGCGCTACGGCGGCAGGCGGGAAGGCGAGTTCAGCCACGACTGGCAGGGCAAGCGGCATCAGCCGTTTTTCGGCTTGACGCTGGTGACCTGCGACAAAGGCGATATTCGACAGTCCCCCGACGGGTTGATCGTTTACGGCGAAGGAGGAAAAAGAGAAGTCGCTCTGCCGCCGGGAAAGAGAGGCCGCGAGGCGGAAGTGGACGAACTCTATCAGGCGATCGCGAACAACAGGCCGGTCTTCCACGACGGACGATGGGGCGAAGCGACGCTGGAAGTTTGTCTGGCGATTTTAGAATCGGCGAAAGAGAAGCGGGAAATTTTTCTTAAGCACCAGAGGCCGGTGGCGGAGTAGCAAGGATGAAAGCGGAAGGATGAAGGATGAATACGAGATTAGGAGTACGAGACCCTCGGGATTGTTTTTTTTCATCCTTCATCCTTCATCCCTCATCCTTTTGCGCATGGCTCGTCGTAGTAGCATTGCCGCTTCTGGTCCAGTCGGTTCATGCGGCAACACCTGATTTCGAAAAGACCCTCGCCGAGGCGCGAAAAGAGGGAAAACTCGTCCTGGGCATTCCGCCCAGCGCCGAGCTGAGAAAACAAATCGAGCCGCTGCTCAAGTCGCGCTTCGGCCTCGAAGTCGAGACGCTCTCGGCGACCGGGCCGCAAATCGCGAACCGGATCGTCTCCGAGCATAAGGCCGGCGTGCGCTATTTCGACGCGCTGATCTTCGGCTCGTGCACCGGCGTACCGCTGATCAATTCGGGCGCTTTCGATCCGATCGAGCCGTACATGTTACTGCCGGAGGTTAAAGATCCGAAGAACTGGTGGGGCGGCCACATCTGGATGGACAACCTCAGCACCAACCGTTTCTTTTACTCCTTTGTCGCCGTTAAAGGCACCGAAGGACTGTGGCACAACACGACTCTAGTGAAGCCCGAAGAGGTCCGCTCGTTCGACGATCTGCTCGATCCGAAATGGAAGGGAAAAATCGGCTTCAGCGATCCGCGCGTCGCCGGCTCGGGACTCTCGCTCTGGTCTTTTCTCTGGGACGTCAAAGGCGAAGAGTATCTCAAGAAGCTCGTCCAACAGCAGCTCTTCGTCAGCCAGAACTTGCGGCAGATCGCCGACGCGCTGGCGAAAGGAAAGCTCGCGCTCTCGATCGGCATCGGCTATGCGCAGCTCGAGCCGTTTCTCAGGGAAGGCCTGCCGGTGAAAGAACTGCCGCACCCGCGCGAGGGCTTGCCCGCGAGCAACGCGTACGGTACCCTCGGCGTGGTCAAAAACCCGCCGCATCCGAACGCGACCAAGGTTTTCGTCAACTGGCTGCTCGGCAAAGAGGGCCAGGAGTTCTACAGCAAGGTGATGCTGCACGGCACGAGGCGCCTCGACGTGGAAACCAAATGGATGGCGAAAGAGGGCGTCGAGCCGGCAAAGGACGTCATGACGGTGAAGGAATACGACAAGCTCAGAAACCACCTGGAAGATAAATGCGTCGGCATCAGGATGCCGTCGCAAAAATTCGCGAATACGATTCTACAGTAAAGTACTTTGCGATTGCGTTAAGCGTCCGTTCGTGGTGAGCCTGTCGAACCATGAACGGTGCCCCCTTCGACAAGCTCAGGGCGAACGGAGTATGTAAAGACGCGTTAGGAACACTCAATAAGGAAGTGAGGTTATATGGCCGGAAACGATCGGGTGAGAGATTTGATGGCGGCGTTTCAGAAGACCGCCTACTTTCAATGGATGAACCGCCAGGGCGTGCCGATCATCGACGGCTACGGCGTGGAGGACGTGCGCGAGATCAAAATGGCGCCGTGGAAAAAGCTCGGCGGCAACACGGCGTTCATCAATCTGTACGGCATGGAGGGCGTGACCGGCATGTATGTGGCAGAGATCCCGCCCGGGGGCGCGCTGGAGACGGAGAAACATTTTTACGAGAAGGTCATCTGTATCCTCAGCGGCAACGGCGCCACGGAGGTGTGGCAGGACGGCGGCCGCAAGCAGACGTTCGAATGGGGGCCGTGGAGCCTGTTCGCGCCGCCGATGAACGCCTCGCACCGGATGGTGAACGGCGGGCGCGAGCCGGTCAAATTTTTGGCCGTGACCAACGCGCCGCTGATGCTCGACGTGATCCACAACGAGGAGTTCATCTTCAACTGCCCGTACAATTTTTCCGACCGCTACTCGGGCGCCGAGGGATTTTTCAACGTCGGCACCAAACGCTACGAAGCCGGCATGCAGCACATCTGGGAGACGAACTTCATCATGGACATCCAGTCGGCGGCGCTCGACCAGCGCGACGTCAAAGGTGCGGGCGTACGCATCACGCAGTTCGAGCTGTCGGGAAACGGCTTGATCGGCCACCTCGCGCAATGGCCCGCGGGGCGTTATCACAAGGCGCACTACCACGGTCCGGGCGCGATCTTGCTGGGCTTGCAGTCGTCGGGATATGTTCTGCTCTGGTCGAAGGAACTGGGCACCCGGCCGTATGAATCCGGCCACGGCGACGAAGTCGTGAAAGTGAAATGGAAAGAGGGCAGCGTGTACTGCCCTCCCGGCGGCTGGTTCCATCAGCATTTCAATACGGGGCCGCAGTCCGCGCGCCATCTGGCGGTGCGCTACGGCAGCCGGATTCACCCGATCGGCTTCAAAATTGCCGTCAAGAACAGCGAAGACGGCGTCTATATCGACGTGAAGCGCGGCGGCACGCTGATCAATTACGAAGACGAAGACCCGTCTATCCGAAAGCACTACGAAGAGGAGATGAAGAAAAAAGGCGTGCCGTGCGAGATGCCGGCGGTGCAACAAAGATGAAAAAGGAGAACTGGCGAAGTCATGAGCGTGCAAACATCTGACGCAGCCGCTCTGCAAAGGCCGTTTTCCCCCCGCGTCGACGGGCAAACTTTGCTCTTGAGTTTGCTCCTGGCATTGATTGCGTTTCTGGTCCTCACGCCGCTATTTTTGCTCCTGCTGAACAGTTTTCAGATCGGCAAGCCGGGAGGCGCGATCGTCTATAGCCTGGACGGGTGGCGGCAAGCCTTCAGCAGCATGGGCATCGTCGACGCGGTCTACAACAGCTTTTCGCTCGCGATCACGCGCCAGATCATCGCCACCGTGATCGGAATTTTCCTCGCCTGGCTCCTGGCGCGGACCGATATTCCCATGAAGAAAGGGCTGGAGTTTTTGTTCTGGCTGTCGTTTTTTCTGCCGGCGCTGCCCGTGACCCTGGGGTGGATTCTCCTTCTCGACCCGAAGTATGGATTGCTCAATCAATTGATCGCCAAGCTGCCATTCATTCAGGCGCCCCCGTTCGATATCTACTCTTACTGGGGCATCATCTGGGTGCACCTCGCGACCACGGGCATATCGCTCAAAGTCATGCTTCTGACGCCGGCGTTTCGCAACCTCGACGCGGCGCTGGAAGAATCCTCGCGCGTGGCGGGCGCGGGATCGATAAGAACTCTGCTTCGGATCATCGTGCCGGTGATGATGCCGGTGATCCTGGTCACGACCATCCTGGGTCTCATCCGCTCGCTGGAGGCGTTTGAGATCGAGCTGGTGCTGGGCGTGCCCATCGGCCTGCACGTTTTTTCCACCAAGATCCACAGCTTCGTCACGCACGAGCCGCCGCAATTTCCCCCGGCCACGGCGCTGGGAACCTTCTTTTTGCTCATGCTGCTTGGATTGGTAGCCTTGCAACGGCTCTATCTCGGGCGAAGATCTTATACCACGATAACGGGCAAGAGTTTCAGCACGCGGCCGATCTCTCTCGGCCCGTGGAAGTATCCCCTCTTTGCGCTGGTTCTGTTGATCGCCCTGAGCGTGACGTTCCTGCCGATTTCTTTTTTACTGCTCGGCACGTTCATGAAGCTTTTCGGATTCTTCAACATCAAGGACCCGTTCACCCTGGACAACTGGAGAGGCGTCTTGTCGGACCCGATCCTCGTGCGCTCGCTGAAAAACACATTGCTCTTGGGATTCTGGAGCGCGGGGATCGGGGTCGTCTTCAGCTCTGTCGTGGCTTACGTGATCGTGAAGTCGAAGTTCAAGGCGCGGGCGGTGCTGGATTTTCTCTCATGGCTGCCGTGGTCGATACCCGGCATCCTGCTCGGCATGGCGCTCTTGTGGACTTTTCTTTTGATCCACAAGATCGTGCCGATCTACGGCACGATGGGCGCGCTGGTGCTGGCGATGGCGATCAGCGGGTTCCCGGTCTGCGTGCAGGTGATGAAGAGCTTTCTCATGCAGTTGAGCGACGAGCTGGAAGAGGCGTCGATGGTCGCCGGCGCATCGTGGCTCACGACCTACCGGCGCATCGTGTTGCCGCTCATTCTCCCGTGTCTCATCGTCGTCGGTCTGCTCGAATTCATCTCCGCGGCGAGAAACATCAGCACCGTCGTCCTCCTCGCCACCGGCCAAACCCGCCCGCTGTCTCTCTTGATGCTCGACTACGCCGCCGGCGCCGAGCTGGAACGAGCGACGGTCGTCGCGACCGTCATCGTCGCGATCGTCGTGCTGGCGGCGTTAGGAGCGCGATCACTCGGCGGCCAGTTCAGCATCCGGGGCTGACGGAATCGCTGACGTTTGCCTGTCATTTCCTGACTGATTCTCTCCGACGAACACGAAACACGATCACGAGACACGGCTTTTTCGTATACTCATCGCCTCTTGCCAATTTCCCCTCTTTGTCTTATTTTTGCGCCAACTAACTTCGGCTGGGTCGTCCGATTCGGTCGCATCTTCAATCCCACGTCATCGTCCGGCCCGCATCTGCCCAGCCGGATTATTTGGTCGTAAAGAAAAGCCGATATGCGGATCGCGATTCTTCTTCGCCGGTTGCGTAGTTTGACCTTTGTAGCGCCGGTTTTTTTATCGGCCGCGCTACACGCAGCGCAAACGCCGGAGACGCTGTTGGAAGAGATCAATCGGTTGCCGGAAGCCGAACGCCAGGCAAGGCTTGTCAATGGCGCGAAAAAAGAGGGGACCGTGACGTGGTATGTGGCGATGAACCGCCTGTATGCGCAGGATCTGATTAACGCCTTCGAAGCGGACTATCCCTTCCTCAAAGTCAACGCTTTGACCGGAAGCGGCGGCGCGTTATTGTCGCGCGTCCTCACCGAGCATCGGGCGAGATCGTACCAGTACGATGTCTTCAACACTCGGAGCATGACGATCAATATGCTCAGGCAAGCCGATGCCATCATGCGCTACCGGACTCCGTATCGCCGGTTTCTGCGCGACAGTTTTTACGACAAGGAAGGCTTTTTCAACGGCATGTTCGCCACGCCCATGGTCTTCGTCTTCAATACGAAGCTCGCAAGCCGCAAGGAGGCGCCCGCGTCGCTTGGGGATTTGGCCGATCCGAAATGGGCGGGAAAGCTCGCCATGGACACCGAATCCTACGACTGGCTGGCGGGGCTTTTGGACTATTACGGAGAGGAAAAGGGAGCGGCGCTGGCGGCAAAAATCGGCGAGCAAAAGCTCAACGTTCGGCGCGGGCCGACTCTGCTCACGCAGCTTGTCGCCGCGGCCGAGTTTCCCGTGCAGATCGACGGCCATCACCAGGAAGCCATCGCTATGAAAAAACGCGGCGCGCCGGTGGACTACAGTTTTCCCCAGCCTTTCGTTCCGGCGAAATCGTTGATTCCGGTCTACCTGTCGTCTCGCCCGCCGCATCCCCATGCCGCCGCTCTCCTGGCGGATTTTCTTCTGTCCAAGAAGGGACAGGAAATCATGTACGGTCACGGCCGGTGGGTGAGTCACAAGAATATCACCACGAAGGGTCCGGACGGCGTCGGCGATCGCAAGGTGGTGATCCCTTCGCCGGAGAAATGGGGCGATCGTTATCAAGAGCTCATCGCGCTTTACAATAAACTATTGCTGCGGCAGTGAGCCATCCAAAGGAGGCACCCAAGGGAGTCAAACGATGGGCAAGATTAATCTCAAGCGCGTCTATCATATCGGGATTCCGGTAAACGATCTCGAGCGGGCGGAGCGCTTCTACGTCGATGTGCTGGGGATGAAGGTGCATGGAAACCCGGTGGATAAAAATGGCCTGCGGAATTACCGGGTCAGCGATGACAACCAGCCGTGGCGCGATATCCTAGGCTATTGGCCCGAGGCGCTGCGACTCGAGTGCGCCGATGACAGCGTGGAGGTCGTGCTGGTCAAACGGCCGAAGCCGCTCGCGCGCGATTGGAAAGAAGACAGCTTCAACCATACCGCCTTTTCGGCGAGCAAAGAGGATTTTGATCTTTTCCTGGAGCGGGCCAAAGAGTGGGGAGTCAACTTTCATCTGGGACCCGTCGGCCGCAAAGGCAATCGGACGCTCTATTTCTTCGATCCCGACGGCAACTACATCCAGTTGGATGACAGAGGCTAAGGCTCCTTGCCGAGCAGAAGCATCCTTTCACCTGTTGTATCTGCCTGTCTTATTCTTTTGAACTGGGTACAGAAGTGTGGTAGTCATTACACAATAGATTGTGGTATCCATTATGGCCAAAAATAAGCCGAAGAAAATCATCCAAGTCCCCATCGAGGACGAGTTGTTGCAGCGCATCGACACCACGGCAGGCGTAGTTGCAGAGAGTCGCGCCGCTTTTATTCGGGAGGCCTGCAAACAGCGCTTGAAAAACTTTGAGGCTAAAGAGCTGGACCGCCGATACATGGATGGCTACCGAAAAAAACCGGAAGAGCTGGATTGGGCGGAAACTTCCGTCCGGTTGCTTGCCAAGCGACTGCCAAAAGAAAAGTGGTAGATGAAGCGTGGAGAGGTGTGGTGGGTGGATATGCCTCCACCGGCCGGGCGGAGACCAGCCGTGCTCCTAAGTCGGGATTCAGCCTACCGAGTCCGAGCGGCCGTAACCGTCGCGCCGGTAACGCGTACGATGCGCAACATACCCGTGGAGGTGCTTCTGGATCAAAGCGACGGAATGCCTACCCGGTGCGTAGTGAACCTGGACGATATTACCACTTTGCCCAAGGCCCTGGTTAAGCAGCGAATCACAGCTTTGACACCGGAGAAAATCCAGAAGATCGACGAGGCCATCCGTTTTGCTCTGGATTTAGATTAGCCTCTTGCCTGACTGTTTTACTCTCGTGAACATTCAAAACTCAAAACCTTTTTTAGGTCGCCTCACACCCGATTTGCCATTTGAGATCGCGAAGTGCGTGCCTGTTTCAGCCCGAGGCTGATCCGCCAATCTTTGTGGCGGAGCCTACCGCCTAACGCCTGTTTTCGTTGCCTCTCGCCTCTTGCCTAATTATCGCCTCTTGCCAATTTCGCCTCTTTGTTTTACTTTTGCGCGCAACTACATTCGTCGGGTCGCAAACAGGGAGGTACTAGAATGGATATCCAGACGGCGACATTCATTGTCGGACTAATTCTTGGAACTCTGGCCGTTGGAAGCGCCTGCTATGTGTGGGTTCTTCATCGAGCGTTCGGCGTCGGCGGCGGTTCCCTCAGCGTCGTTGGGTTTGCGCTGGTAGGACTTTCAATTTGGAGCAGTGTGAAAATCCAAGTCAGTGAAGGCGGGCTGCAGGCCGAGTTTCAGCGTCTCTCCCGTCAGGTGCAGGCCGTGGCGCAAGCCAATGAAACCGTGACTCAGGAGGTGAAGAAAATCGGCGAAACTACCGAAATCGGAAAGCGCCAGTTCGTCGAGCTCACCAGGGTTCTCGAAGCCCAGCAAGTAGCCAAACCGAATCAACTGGAAAATATTCGACGACCCATACTGACTGCGCCCACGGTCGACGTAAAACGCCTCGACAAAGCGACGCGGGACGCTATGCGCGTGCGTTGAAAGCGTTGCATCTCCGCTGTCA